>JANWIK010000051.1 GCA_025449955.1 Gemmatimonadaceae bacterium | reverse complement strand
GCTCGCGCGCGCCGCCGGTGACGGCCATGCGATAGAACTGCCGCTCGAACGGCGACGGTTCGCTCGTGTGCATCCAGAACCACTTCTTGTCGGGCGAGAGCGCCGCATCGAGGACTTCCCACTTGCCGCTCGTGAGCTGGGTGCGATTGGTGCCGTCGGCGTTGACGGTGTAGATGTGCGCCCACCCGTCGGCTTCGGAGACGAACCACGCGCGCTTGCCGCCATCGGCCCAGCCGCCGCAACTGAAGCACGGGCCCTCGATCCACGCCGTGTCGCGGAGGACATCGATGGTATCGATGGCGCCGGCGTCCTCGGTGACGGTCTCGATATAGCGCGCTTTGTAGTTCGCGCTCACCGTGAAGAGCAGCGCGTGCGAGCCGTCGTCGCTCCAGCCGAGCATGCGGACCAGGCCCGGGTTGGCGATCGTGTCGCCGGGGATCGGATGGAGCCAGCGGGCGTTGCCGGACGGCAGGCTCACGAGCGCAACGCGGCCGCTGTCCTGGGTGTCGCCCACTTTGTCGCGGCCCCTCAGGTCTTCCACGTAGCCGCTCTTGGTGACCCACTTGGGGACTTCGGTGGAGCGCGAGCGTTCCGAGTTGATCCGGGTAATGAGCAGCACGGCCTTTCCGTTAGGCGAGACGGCCAGGTCGGCGACGCGTTCGTCGTGGAGCAGGTAGAGCGGTTTGCCGCGGATTCCTTCGGCGCGGGACTGGCGCGCTTTGGCGATGCTGTCGGCGCGATATTCGTCGCGAATGACCTGGAACAAGCGCTTCTGGTCACCCTCGAGCGTTTTGCGCTGGCCGGTGTTCGCGGAGTCTTCCTTGGGTGCGGGTCCCGGCCGCAGGTCGGTGAGCTGCTGCTCGAGTCCGTCTTTGAGCGACACGGCGAAGACGTTGTCGTCGCGCGTGAAGAAGACGCGTGCGTCGCCGACATCGAATTGCGGATCGGCTTCACGCGCTTCGGTGTTGGTGAGTCGGCGGGCCGTCTGGGTGCGGAGGTCGACGACATAGATGTCGCCATCGTACTCCACGGCGCGGAGGCGGCCGTCGTGCGAGAGCGTGCCCGTCGCGACGAGCGGGCCCAGGCTGTCCGCCTGCGCGTCCGTTAGGCGCTCGGGTGTGGCGCCGGCTACGGCGCGGACGCGGTACGGCGCGAGGGGGTCGCGCCAGTCGCTGCCGGGGGGAAGCCACTCGAAGTAGATCCATCGGCTGTCGGGTGACCACTGGACGTGTTCCGGCATGCGGCCGACGACTTCCGGTCCGCGCATGATGTTCGGAATAGTGAGCGCGAAGGCGCTGGAATCCTGAGCAGCGAGCGGGGCGGCCGTTGCGACGGCGACAAAGGCGAGAACGGCGGACGGGCGCATAGTCACGGGGACGGTGGGCTCACGACGCGAGCGCGGTCGGCTCGAACGGAACTTCGGTGGACGTGGCAGGTCGGTCGCCGCGCAGCACGAGAATCCAGACGCGCGCGGATTCGAGGAGGATCACGATGACGGCAATCATGAAGAACGCCGCGACGGCGGCGTCCAAGCGATCGTTGAAGATGAGGCGGCCGGCGTCGGCCACGGGCGTGCCCGAGGCGAGCGACCGTGCGTGCGCAAGAAATCCGAGGCGCGGGCTCGGCGAGAAGATTTTTTGCCATCCCGCGGTGAGCGTCACCACGCCGAGCCACGCGAGCGGGGCGAGCGTTACCCAGGCGTAGCGCGCCTTCCCGCTCTTGATGATGATGGTGGTCCCGACGCAGAGCGCGACCGCGGCGAGCAGCTGGTTGGAGATGCCGAACAGCGGCCACAGCGAATTGATTCCGCCTAACGGATCGATGACGCCCTGCCACAGGAAGTGGCCCCACATGGCGACGAAGAGCGCGCTCGAGAGGACGACCGCCGGATACCAGGACACGCGACCGAACGGCTCCCACACGTGGCGGCCGAGGTCCTGGAGCATGAAGCGTCCGACGCGCGTGCCGGCATCGAGCGTGGTGAGGATGAAGAGCGCCTCGAACATGATGGCGAAGTGGTACCAAAGCGCCATCGCTTCCTTGCCGCCTAACAGGCCGGTGAAGAGCTGTGCCATGCCGACGGCGAGGCTCGGCGCGCCGCCGGTGCGGGACAGGAGCGTGCGCTCGCCCACCTGTTGGGCGAGGTGCTGCATCGTCGCCGGGTCGAGCGTGAATCCCCACGCCGAGATGGCGTGCGCGGCGGTCTGGGCGGTCGGGCCTAACAGACCGGCCGGCGCGTTGATCGCGAAGTAGACGCCGGGCGTGAGCACGCACGCGGCGATGAGCGCCATGACGCCGACCAGCGCTTCCATGAGCATGCCGCCGTAGCCGATCGGCCGCGCGTCGGTTTCGCGTTCGAGGAGTTTGGGCGTGGTGCCCGACGCGATGAGCGCGTGGAATCCGGAGATCGCACCGCAGGCGATGGTGATGAACGCGAACGGGAACACCTTGCCGGCGAAGATCGGACCGGTGCCGTCGACGAATCGCGTCAGCGACGGCATGCGGAGCGGCGGCAGCACGATGATGATGCCTAACGCCAGCGCGACGACGACGCCGATCTTGACGAAGGCCGACAGGTAATCGCGCGGCGCGAGCAGGAGCCACACGGGAATGACCGACGCCGCGAAGCTGTACACCATGACGAGGATCGCGAGCGTCTTGGCGTCGAGCGTGAACACCGGCGCCAGCGCCGGGTTGGCGGCCACCCATTGTCCGGCGTAGAGCGCCAACCCGAGGAGCACGAGCCCCACGAGACTGGCTTCGAGCACGCGTCCCGGGCGGATCCACCGCAGGTAGACGCCTAACAGAAGAGCGATCGGGATCGTGAGGCCGATCGTGACCGTGCCCCACGGACTGGCGCGGAGCGCGTTGACCACGACCAGCCCCAACACCGAGATGAGGATGATCATGATGCCCAACACGGCGACGAGCGCCGTGAATCCCGCCGTCGGACCGATCTCATCCTTGGCCATCTGGCCCAACGTTCGTCCGTCGCGCCGCACCGATGCAGCGAGGATCACGAAGTCCTGCACCGCGCCGCCGAGCACGACGCCGATGATGATCCAGAGCGCGCCGGGCAGGAATCCAAATTGGGCAGCGAGCGTGGGCCCGACGAGAGGCCCTGGTCCGGCAATCGCCGCAAAGTGATGGCCGAAAGCGATCCAGCGGTTGGTGGGCACGTAGTCCCGGCCGTCTTCCAACCGGACTGCGGGCGTCGCTCGGCGCGCGTCGAGCGCGAATATCCGTGTCGCGATGAACTTGGAGTAGAACCGGTACCCGACGGCGAACGTGCACACCGCTGCCGTGATGAGCCACGCCGCGTTGACGGTTTCGCCATGCGAAAGCGCAAGCCACGCGAGCGAAAAGGCTCCGAGGCAGGCGATCGCGATCCATGCCGCCGCGGACAGGACCTTGTTCATGCCGGGGAGTTTGCTTGCCGCACCAGCCGGCGACAAGAGTTGGCGACGATCCGGAACGCGATGCTGCACGGATCGTCTCCCTCAAGGTAAGTTTCTTCCATCTCAGCCCAGGACCGTCGTGAAATCCCTTTCGATAGTCATCGGCGCGATCGCGTTGGTCGCGAGCGCCGCGCAGGTGTCGGCGCAAAAGCTCGCGCCGACGGCCGGACGTCCGCTGTCGCCCTATGCGACCCGGCGCGTGCTGGTCATTCCGACACACTACCTGCGGACCGACGACTCGTTGGGGTGGGCCGGTCAGATCAGCGACCGTCGCGCGTTCCTGGACGACGTGGACGGCGAGATTGCGTTCGCGCTCAAGGATCGCGATCGGGTCGGCCGGATGTGGGTCTTCCCGCACCAGCTGGCCGAGGTCGCGCGGCGCAACGCGCCGTACGCTCCGGACGTGTACGACCTGGCTGCCGAATGGCTGCGCCCACCGATGAAGACCGTTCCGGACATGGTGCCGGAGCCATTGGCGTCGCAACTCCGCACATTGGTTGCGCTCGAGGATGAATGCCGGTACGTGCTGTTCCCGATCGAAGTGCGATTTGTGGGCGCCGGTCCCGGCCAGGAGAGCGCGGTGGTTCGCGTCGTAGTGTTCGACGCGCGCATGTCGCGCATCGCGTGGATCGGTGACGTGTCGAGCGAACCGGCCAAGAAGTTCTCGCGCGGACTCGCGGCGAGCGCTGCCGAGCACTTGGCGGATCTGGTGTCGGCGCCGTGAACGAGCGCGCATGGCGATTCCGATAGCGTGCACCACGACGCCGATCCCGGCCGCGGCCGGGGTGAGGGCGTCGTGACCACGGTACTCCACGTCTCCGATGTGCACTTCGGAAATCCGGCTGTTCCCGAGCAGATCGAAGCCATTGAACAACTGATTGAGACGCGTCGCTTCGACGTGGTTGCCGTGTCGGGCGACATGTCGCAGCGAGCGCGCGCGGGTGAGTTTCTGCGGGCGCGCGCATTCATGCGTGACGCGGCGCGGGCGAGCGCCACGATCGTGGTGCCGGGCAATCACGACGTGAAGTGGTGGCGTGCGCCACTCGGCGTCGGGATGCGGAAGTCGGTGTTCGCGAACTACCGTCGCTACGTGTCGGACGACCTGGAGCCGGTGTTGCACGTACCGGGCGTCACGTTCGTGGGGCTCAACACCGCGCACGGCGTCCGGTACAACACGTTGACGTGGAATCCGCGCGACATCGGCGTGATGGGCGATCTCGCGCCCTGGCAAATCGAGCATGCGCGACATGTGTTCGACGTATCGCCGGCGGGCGACCGTCGCGCGATCGTGATGCACCACAATCCGCTCAAAGGACAGTTGTCGCGGCGCTATGGGCTGGCGCACCACCGGCGAGCGTTAGGCGCGTTCGAGCGTCTCGCTGTGGACCTGGTGATGTGCGGCCACGATCATCAGGAAGCGATTGACTACGTAGAGCACACGCGCGGCGGCACGATCGTATCGACCGCGGGCACGTTGTCGAGCCGATCGCGCGGCAAGCGGCCGTCATCGTTCAACGTGATCGCGCTGGATCCGGGGCGGATCACTGTTGCAACGCACATCTGGGACGCGCGTACGACCTGTTACGTCGATGGTCCAACACGGACATTCGATCGGTGATCGGACGCATCCTGCGCGCGTTGACGGCGACTCAACTGGAGCTAACGTTCGACGAGCAGCCGCACGATGGTGCGTCGCTGCTCGCGCGTCTCCGCGCACTCGGCCTCGACCGGCGGATCGAGCGGTGCGAGCTTACGCACAATCGCACGGTGATGGTGAGCTATCGCGCCGGCGTGCTGCGTGTGCACGAGGCGTATCTCGCGGCGCCTCCGAATGTGTGGCGGGCGATCGTCGCGTTCCTGGATGGCAGGACGCGCCGGAGCCGTCGCAAGGCCGAGCGCGTGATCGTCGAGCACGCACCGCGCGGGAGCGGCGCACGGCGCGAGAGGCGTGCTGCACCCGTGCGTCGCGAGGACGCGCCGGTGCTGGCCGAGTTGTCGCGGGCGCACGACGAGTACAACCGGCGGTACTTCGGCGGTCAACTGCAGTCCATCGCGCTCTCGGTATCGAGGCGGATGCGGAGCCGGTTGGGACAGTACACAATCGCCACCGAGGGTGCGGAGCCCGAGATCGCGATCAGCCGGTCGCACATTCGTCGCGATCCGTGGGGCGAAGTGCTGCACACGCTGCTGCACGAGATGGTGCATCAATGGCAGGCCGAGCGCCGGCTGCCACTGGATCACGGCCGGGCATTTCGGGACAAAGCACGGGAGCTGGGGATCGAGCCTCGCGCCAGGCGGTCCATGGAGCAATCGGCGGCGAACGAGCAGCGTATCGCGCGCGCGATCTGATACCGAAGTCCCCGGGCATCGAGTAGTTTTCGCGCCATGACCGACTTCTATGCCATCGACAGCGCGCTGTCGGAAGAGGAGCGCGCCGTGCGAGACAGCGTGCACCGCTTCGTGGACGAGCGCGTGTTGCCGATCATCGGCGACTGTTACGTGGAGGGACGTTTCCCGCGTGACATCGTGCCGGAGCTGGCGTCGCTCGGCGTGTTCGGCGCGAACCTGCCGGAAGAATACGGCTGCGCCGGACTGAACAACGTGTCATACGGCCTCATCATGCAGGAGTTGGAGCGCGGCGATTCGGGCGTGCGGTCGTTCGCGTCGGTGCAGGGCGCGCTCGTGATGTATCCGATCTTTGCGTTCGGCAGCGACGAGCAGAAGCGGCACTATCTGCCCAAAATGGCGAGCGGCGAGATCATCGGGTGCTTCGGCCTAACGGAGCCGGACTACGGCTCCAACCCGGCGGGCATGATCACGATGGCGCGGCAGCAGTCCGACGGCACGTGGATCCTGAACGGCGCCAAGATGTGGATCACCAACGGGTCGACGGCGCAGGTCGCGGTGGTGTGGGCGAAGACGAATGGCGACAAGGACGACAAGTCGATTCGCGGATTCGTGGTGCCGACCAACAGCAAAGGCTTTACGGCGCGCGACCAGAAGGGGAAGTTGTCGCTGCGCGCGTCGGACACGAGCGAGCTGGTATTTCAGGATGTGCACCTGCCGGCGGATGCGATCTTGCCCAAGAGTGGTGGGCTCAAGAGTCCGCTCATGTGCCTTACGCAAGCGCGGTACGGCATCGCGTGGGGCGCCATCGGCGCCGCGATCGCGTGTTTCGAGGAAGCAACATCATACGCAGGGAACAGGGTGATGTTCGGGAAGCCGATCGGCGGATTCCAACTGCAGCAGGCGCGGTTGGCCGAAATGTTGACCGAGATCGTGAAGGGCCAGCTGTTGACGCTGCACTTGGGGCGGCTCAAGGATGCGGGCACGATGACGCCGCAGCAGGTGTCGTTGGCGAAGCGGAACAACGTGAGCGTGGCGACCGACATCGCGCGCGAGGCGCGGCGGTTGTTGGGCGCGAACGGGATTCTGGCCGAGTACGCGTCGATGCGTCACATGGCGAATCTGGAAAGCGTATACACGTACGAGGGGACGCACGACGTGCACACGCTGGTGTTAGGCCAAGCGATCACCGGGCTGAACGCGTTCCAGTGATGCGCCGCCGGCTGCCGTGAAGGGGTCGTGCCCGCCGGTATCTTTTTGTCGGACTCAAACTCAAGGGGAGTACGCGCGGTGAAGATTGCCGTGTGCATCAAGCGCGCCGCCGATATGGAGACGCGCTTCAAGATTGCGCCGAGCGGGACGTCGGTCGACGAGACGGGCGTGAAGTTCGACATCGCGGACTTCGACGGTTTCGCGGTCGAGGCGGCGTTGCAGATCAAAGAAAAAGAGGGTGCGGGCGAGGTGACGGTGATCTCGCTCGGTGCCGACGCGGTGCAGGAGACGCTGCGCAAAGCGCTCAGCATGGGCGCCGACAAAGCGGTGCACCTGAAAGCCGATGCGGTACCGGCCGACGCACTGGCGATCGCGCGGGTGCTGGCCGCGGAGCTCGAGACCGGCGGCTACGATCTCATGCTGTTCGGCCGCATGGCGATCGACGCGGCGAACCAGAGCGTCGGGCCGATGGCCGCGGAATTATTGGGAGTCCCATGCGTTACGGCGGCATCGCAGCTGACGATCGCGAACGGGAAGGGCACGGCGCGGCGCGAGCTCGAAGGGGCCTCGGAAGTGCTTGAGTTTCCGCTGCCGGCGGTGGTGACGATCGATGAAGGGATTGCGCGGCCGCGGCTGCCGTCGCTCAAGGGCATCATGGCGGCGAAGAAGAAGCCGCTCGAGGTGAAGCCCGTGCAAGCGGGCGAGTCACGCGTCACGGTTATCAAGATGGAACTGCCGCCGGAGCGAACGGGCGGACGGATCATTGGCGAGGGACCGGATGCGGTGCCCGAGCTCGTGCGATTGCTGCAGACCGAAGCGAAGGTGCTCTGATGGCGAACACGTTTGCGTTCGTGGAATCGCGCGGCGGCGAGCTGCGGCGCGTCGGATTGGAGGCGGTGACGGCGGCGCGCCGGTTGGCCGATGCGACCGGCGGCGGCGAGGTCCATGCGCTCGTCATGGGCGCGCCCGGCATCGCGGCGAAAGCGGAGACGATCGGCGCGCACGGCGCGGATGTGGTCGAGGTCGTGGAGCACGCGGGGTTGGCGCTCTATTCGCCCGAAGTGATCGCGGCGACGGCGGCGGCGCGGATCGGTGCGGCCTCGTATCGCGTCGCGTTCTTCAGTGCGTCGGCCCAGGGGCGCGACCTCGCGCCTCGTGTCGCGGCGAAGGTTGGCGCGAGCCTGGGCGCCGACGCGACGTCTTTCGAAGCCGCGGGCGACGCGATCGTCGTTAGGCATCCCGTGAACACCGGCAAGGTGATCGCGACGCTGTCCATTTCGGGATCGCCGGTGATCCTGTCGCTGCGTCCCGGCGCGGTGACGGCGACGAAGACACCGCGAACGGCACGCGTGGAATCGATCGCGCCGGCCATGGATCCGTCGGCGGCGCGGGTGGTGCCCAAGGAATTGGTCGCCGGCAATTCGGCGAAACTCGATTTAGGCGAAGCGCCGGTGATCGTGAGCGGCGGACGCGGCCTGCGGGCGCCGGAGAACTTCAAGCTGGTGGAAGATCTCGCGGCGGCATTCGGCAACGCGGCGGTCGGCGCGACGCGCGCCGTGACCGACGACGGTTGGCGTCCGCATACGGATCAGATCGGCCAGACGGGCCGGCTGGTGAGCCCCGACCTGTACGTGGCGTGCGGGATTTCGGGCGCGATTCAGCATCTCGCCGGAATGCGGACGTCCAAGACCATCGTCGCGATCAACAAGGATCGCGAGGCGCCCATCTTCAAGATCGCCGACTACGGCGTGGTGGGCGACGTGTTGGAAGTGTTGCCGGTGCTCACCGAGGCGGTGCGCAAGGCCAAGCAATCGCATTGACCGCGTGCCGGTTCGCGACCGCCGACCGGTGCTCTCCTTCCCACTGCCCATGACGTCATCCGGTCGACCGCTGCCCATTCTGCCGGCCCAGTATCAACCGCCGCTGCCATCCGAGCGACTCATCGTGGCCGAGCCGCCGGACGCGGAGCACGTGCCGATGGATGTCGTGTTCGTGGGCGGCGGACCGGCCGGCCTCGCGGGCGCGATCGAGCTGGCGCGGCTGGCGAAAGCGGATGCGGAGGCCGGCGGATCGTTAGGCGACATCCAGGTCGCGGTGCTCGAGAAAGCGGGCGCGTTGGGCGAGCACAATCTCTCCGGCGCGGTGGTGAATCCCGTGGCGTTCCGTGCGCTGTTCCCGGGCATGCCGGACTCGGAGTTTCCGTTCCGCGCGCCGGTGAAGGCGGAACGCGTGTACTTCATGAGCGATCGTCGTGCGTATCGCCTGCCCACGCCGCCCACGATGCGCAACCACGGCCACTACGTGGGCTCGATTTGCGAGATCGTGCGCTGGTTAGGCGAAAGGGCCGAGGCGGCGGGCGTGAACCTGTTCACCGGGTTCCCGGTGGCGTCGCTGTTGGTGGAGGGCGAGCGGGTGATCGGCGTGCGCACGACGCCGTCGGGCCTGGAGCGCGACGGCACGCCGGGATCATCGTACACGCCGCCCACCGATCTCACGGCGCGCGTGACGGTGCTGTCGGAGGGCACGCGCGGCTCGCTCACCCAGGCCTATTGCGGGTGGCGCGGCATCGGCTCGCCCAACCCGCCGCTCTTCGCGCTGGGCGTGAAAGAGCTGTGGGAGACGACGCGGCCGCTCGACTCGGTGATCCACACCCTCGGCTGGCCCCTGCCCAACGACGCGTTCGGCGGCAGTTTCCTCTATCCGTTAGGCGAGAAGCAGATCGCCATCGGCATCGTGGTCGGCCTCGACTATCATGCGGCCGCGCTCGACGTGCACGAGCTGTTGCAGCGCCTCAAATTGCATCCGTTGGTGCGGCCGTATCTCGAGGGCGGCGAGATGGTCGAGTGGGGCGCGAAGACGATTCCCGAGGGCGGCTACTGGGCGATTCCGGATCGTTGCTTCGGCGACGGGGTGCTCATCGCCGGCGACGCCGCGGGCTTCGTCGAGGTCGCATCGCTCAAGGGAATTCACTACGCGATGCAATCGGGCATTTTCGCGGCGCGCGCGATCTTCGACGCGTTGAAAAAGCAGGACACGTCGGCGGCCGCGCTCGCGCCGTACGATCAAATGGTGAAGGACAGCTACATCACGCGCGACCTGTACGAACGCCGCAACATGCGGCTGGCGTTTCAACACGGCGGCCTGTACGCGGGCGGTATCAAAGCCGGACTCATGACGCTCACCAAGGGCGCGTTCCCCGGCGGCCGCATCACCGCGGAAGCGGACGCCGAGGTCGCGCGCACGGCGGAGCCGGTGCCGCATCTGCAGCCGGACGGGAAGCTCACGTTTTCGAAGCTCGACGCGGTGTTCCGTTCGGGGAACGCGACGCGCGACGACATCCCCTCGCACCTCATCGTTGGCGCGGACATTCCGCCGGCGGTCGCGGACTTCTACACGCACGTGTGCCCCGCCGGCGTGTACGAGCGCGACGGCGATCGGTTGGTGGTGAGCCCCGCGAATTGCGTCGATTGCAAGGCGACCGACGACGTGGGTCCGCGGTGGACGCCGCGCGAGGGCGGCAGCGGCGCCAAATATCGCAGCATGTAGCGCCGGCGGCGGGCCGCCGCTTGCCTAACGAGGCGCGCGGCGCAGCTCGAACAACCGCACCCGGTGCGTGGCCGTTCCGTCGCGGATCTCGTGCACTGGTGCCCCGACGAGGTCGATTCCGAGCGCGTCACACGCGCGCACGAATACTTCGGCGGCAATCCGGCCGGGGTCGGCGACGGTGGCGACGCCGGCCGGAGCCAGGACGCGGTCCAGCACGTTGGCGACTAACGGACCATAGTCGCGCTCGTAGAGCACGTCGGCCGCCACCACGCGCTGGAAGGTGCCGAGGTCGGCCGGGAGGTGGCGCCAATCGACGAGACGCGTTGCCGGCGCGCGCCCAACCGAGCGACGCGCGTTGGTCCTGGTGAACGCGAGCGCATCGGCGTAGTAGTCGGTGGCCGTCACGTGGTAGCCCGCGGTGAGCGCGGCGATGGATGCGAGCCCCAACCCGCACCCCAGCTCGAGGAACGAGCGACCCGCGCCGGCTTCGCCGGCAATCGCGTTGGCGAGGACCTGCGACGCGGGCCACAGGTCGGCCCAATACGGCAGCCGTTCATCGCGCGTGAAATCTTCCTCGTCGATGAGCGCGTCGATGGACTGGGGTTTGAGCAGGGTGACACGCCGGCCGGCAACGTCCACGTCCTGCGTGACGCACACGTGGCGCTGCTCGACGTCGTCGATGCGGCTCGACGTCACAGGGCGAACGTCGTGCTCATCTGTGCGTCCTCGCCGATCAACAGCGCGTGCAGCGATTCGCCGGTCTCGACGCGGGGGCGGTCTTCGGGCACGATGAGGAGCGCGTTGGCGCGCGCCATCGACGTGAGCACGCCCGAGCCCTGCGGGCCCGTTAGGCGGGCGGTCATCGCCCCGCCGGGGCCGACGGTGACGATGCCGCGCATGAAGTGCGTGAGCTGGGCGGCGATGGTGATCGGTTCCTCGAGCGTCACGGCGACGGGCCGCCGGTAAATGCGGGTGTGGCCGAGCATGCGGCGGAGCATCGGACGCACGAACAACTCGAAGGTGACCATGGTGGACACGGGGTTGCCGGGCAGGCCGATCCACGGGCGTTGCCCGAGCCATCCGAAGCCCACGGGCGCGCCGGGCCGCATGCGTACTTTCCAGACCTTCATCTCCACGCCTAACTGTGCGAGGACATCGCGCACGTAGTCGAACTCGCCCGCCGAGATGCCGGCCGACGTGATGAGGAGATCGCTGCCGGTGCTGCGGGCGATGCGGTCGCGCAGCTCGGCCGGATCATCGCGCGCGATCCCCAGGTTCATGGGCTCGCCGCCCGCTTCGCGGATCATCGCGTGCAGCGTGTAGCTGTTGGACGTGATGACTTTGCGGCCGGCCACTGCGTCGGGCAGCCCGTCCAGATCGACGATTTCGTCGCCGGATCCGAAGAACGCGACGCGGGGCCGGCGATAGACGTCCACCGTGGCCGCGCCGACCGACGCGAGCACGCCGATCTGGGGCGCGCCTAACGGTTGGCCGCGCTCGAACACCGTGGCGCCTTGGGCGATGTCCTCGCCGCGACGGCGCACGTTGCGGCCGGCGTCGCGCGCATCGTGGATGGCCACCTGCGCCGTGCCGCGATCGGTGTCCTCGATGCGCACGACCCCGTCGGCGCCGTCGGGGATTGGCGCGCCGGTCATGATGCGCGTGGCGGTCCCGGGCTCGACGCGTTGCGAGGGAAACGCGCCGGCCGCGACGGTCTCGAGCACGCGCAGCGTCACCGGGTGGCCGGGACGCGCGTCGTGCACGTCCGTGGCCCGGAGGGCGTAGCCATCCATCGCCGAGTTGTCCCATGCCGGCAGCGTGAGCGGCGAGCGCACCGGGGTCGCAAGCACTCTGCCTAACGCATCGAGCAGCGCAACGCGCTCCACGCCGAGCGTCTCGATGTCGGCCATGATGCGGGCGGCGGCCTCGGCGACGGAGAGCATGGTCAGGGCGTTGCGCCGCCCATGCGGAGCGACGCGAGATCGATGGCGATGGCGTCTTGCACGCGCTCGACCTCGCGCACCGACGTCGTCCAGTTGTTGCAGAGCGCGCTGAAGATCAACAGGTGCCCATCGGCCGTGGTGACGTAGCCGCTCAGCGACCGCGCGTTGGCGATGAATCCCGTCTTGGCGTGCACGTTGCCTTGCGCCGGCGTGTCGCGCATGCGATTGGCGATCGTGCCGTCGACGCCCGCGATCGGCAGCGCATCGTAGAGCGCGTTGAACGCCGTGTCCTTGCGAATCGTGGACAGGACGCGCACGAGCGTCTCGGGCGACAGGTAGTCGTAGCGCGAGAGGCCGCTGCCGTCCCGCTGCACGAACCCGTCGGGCTCGACGTTCCACGACAGGAGCTGGCGGCGCACCACCGCGATGCCGCTGTCGGGGGATCCCGAGCCGGTCCGCTCCAGGCCTAACGTACGCAGCAGAATCTCCGCGATCTGGTTCTGCGACGGCTTGGCCATGGCGCGCAGCACGTCGCGCAAGGGCGGCGACCGGTACGTGAGGATCGTGTCGGCCACCGGCGCCGTCGCGTGCGCCGTGCGCGGGCCGCACGTTCCTAACTTCCGGCGGTCCTTCACATCGCGCAGCGCGACGCCGCGCTCGACGAGCGCGCCGTCGAGCGCCTGCAGGTAGGCCGTGTTCTCGTTGGGATAGACGACGTCCAGCGAATCGACGGCGTCGGGTGCGATCCATCCGGTGAGCACGACGGTGCCGCTGAGCGTGTCGAGCGACGCGCGCAGCTCGCCGTCCGTGTGCGAGAACCGGTGGCGGCCGCCGCTTCCCGCGGCCAGCGATTCGGGCGGATACTGCGTGATCGCTTCCACGCGCACCGTCGGGTAGCGCGAGGTGGGCAGCACGCTCACCGACACGGGCGCGCCGGGTTTCCGTCCGCCGTGGATCACGACGCGCGCCGCGCCTTCGTTGAAGTAGAGCTCATCGACGCCGGCGCTGTACGACGCATCGAGATCGTCCCACGACCAGCCGTAGCCTAACGTCGGGCCGGGAAACGCGTCGTCGCCCGCGAGCACCTGGCCCATGACCCGGTCGATGCCGTGCGCGCGCAGCGAGTCCGCGATGTCGCGCATGGGCGCGAGCGCGTCACCGCGCATCGCGTCGCTCTCGCTGGGATCGCCGCGGCCATCCACGAGCAGGTCGCCGTGCAAGGTGCCGTCGCACACGGGACCGGTGGCGACGAAGGTCGTGCGGAAGCGGAAGTCCGCGCCTAACTGAGCCAGCGCCACGGATCCGGTGATGACCTTCATGTTCGAGGCGGGCATGAACAGCTTGCCCGCATTGTGCGAGTAGAGGGTGTCGCCGTGATCCGGGTCGACGATGAGGATGCCCCAGTTCGCGTTGCGGAACACGGAATCGGCGACGAGCGAATCGATGGTCGTGCGCAGCACGGCGACCGGTGACGGTGCGGCCGCACTCGTCGCCATCTGTGACGCGGGCAACGCGGCCGGCTGCGGCGCCGGATTCGGATGGGTGCCATGCGAGGCACAACCCAGCGCGGCGAGACCCGCGAGCAGTGCGGGCGTGCGGGACACTTTCATCGAGACGCACTCCTGCGCCGCATGACGCGACGCTCGACAAGATCGGCCACCGTGTCCAACCAGTCCGGTGTCGCGAGGGAGATGACGGGTATTTCCGCCGTGAGATCGGGACTGTCGGTGACGATGGCGAGGTAGGTAGATGCTTGCGGCGACTCAGGGTCGTAGAGCGGCGCCGGCTCGTGCTCGGCCGCGGCGAGACGGAACACCTCGATCTTGGGCAGCGCGGACTGCTTGAATCCCTCGCACACCACGATGTCGGCGTCGGCCATGTAGCGTCGCGCGATTTCCTCCGGGCCCAACGGCTCGATCCATCGTTCGATGAGCGCGAACTTGTCGGGGGCGGACATCGCGACTCGTTCCGCGTGTCCTTCGTGATAGTGGCGATAGGTGTCGGTCGTCTCGGGGTCGATGTCGAAGGTGTGGGAGCCGTGCTTGATGGTCATCACACGATACGCGCGACGATGCAACTCCGCGGCAAGACGGACCGTGAGGGTCGTCTTACCGTGGTGCTTTCGTCCGATGATCGCCACCATCGGCGGCGTCGTCGAGGCCTGAGGCATGTCGCTCCGCGAGCGCGAGCTCGTCCGGGGAATTCACGTTCATGAACATCAGCGCGGGGTCGCCGAAGCGGCGCACGTCGGCGTTCGACAATCTCGCCACGCGCACATCGTCGTAGAACCCGACGACGCGGCGGTCGCCCGCATCGAGGCGTCGTTCGATCGGGCCGATGCACGACGGATCATAATACGCACACAGCGGCTCGACACCACGTTGGGAGTCGCTTTCGGGCACCGCGACGTCGGCGGTGCCGCCGAGTGCGCGCAACGCTGCCAAGAGGGACGCGGATACGAAAGGCATGTCCCACGCGACGACGAGCACCGGATGCGCGGCGCGCGTGAGCGCGGCATGGATGCCGCCGAGTCCACCGTTGCCGGGACGTACGTCGGGCGCCACGGGTACGCCGGGCAGCCAGGAGGCCGCGCTGGGGTCGTTCGCGATGAGGAGCATGTCGTCGGCGGCCGCAGCGAGAGCGGCGGCGACGCGATCGATCACGCGGCGTCCGCCGACGCGTTCGAGTCCCTTGGGCACGCCGCCGAATCGCGTCGCGCGTCCACCGGCGAGGATCGCACCCGTGCAGTGCGCCGGCATCGCCGGCCTAACGGCCCTCGAACGTCGCCGACAGCGACTCGTCTTCGGCGACGTGGACCCGTACGAGATCGACGCCGGTTGGCAACCGGGATGCCACGCGCTCGAAAATGAACCGCGCCAGGTTCTCACCCGTGGGCACGAGTTTGCCGTCGGCGAACTCGGGGATGTCGAGGTTGATGTTGCGGTGATCGAATCGCGTGGTGATCTCGTCGCCCAGAATACGATCGAGCACGCCGAGGTCCACGATCATGCCCGTCGTGTCGTTTATGATGCCGCGCACGGTGACTGTGCACGTGTACCCGTGTCCGTGGTAGTTCGGATTGGCGCTCGCGCCGAACACCTCCCGGTTGCGTTCCGCGGACCAATCCGGACGCCCGTAGCGATGCGCGGCAGCGAACTCCACGCGCCGGCTGAGTTGGGCGATCCCCTGGGACATGCCCGGCGCGCGCCGCCTCAGCGGCCGACGAGGTACGACACGCCTAACGTAAGCACCCCGTTGTGCAACCACTGGTTCTGTGCCGACGCCGCCGGGAGCACGGACTTGAGACCGGGCGGCGCGACGAAGAACGAGTTCGGATACTGCGTCTGGAACATCCAGTCACCGAGCTCGGCGCGCAGCGACCAATGTCCGCCGGGCACGTAGCGCAGTCCGGCGCCGAACGTGATGGCGAACTGGGTACCAACGTGGTAGCCCGACAGATCTTTGGCCGCTCCGGCATCGGACACGACACCGCCGCCGAACCCGAACGTGGGAATGAGATGGTGCCAGCTCTTGGCGCCGGTCATGTTGAATGAGAGCCCGAGATCGGCCATGTAGAGCGGCAGCGAGATGTTTCCGCGGTCGCGCTGGGACGGAATGTCGTCGGGCGACAAGACCTCGCGCTGCGTGAACGCGCGGGAGATGTGCGCGTCGGCCTCGACGGGCCCGCCTAACTTGATGCCGTAGCGGACGCCGAGGAGGAGACTGCCCTGCGGCCCGACGCCGGCGCGTCCGGTAGCGCCGGTGAAATAGCCCGTGTAGAGCGTGAACTCCTGCTTGTTGGAAAAGTCCTGATACGGGCTGGCAGCCGGCGGGTAGCCGACTTGCTGCGCCGGCACCGCCGCGGCGAGCGCGGCCACTGCGACGAACGAGAACAACGCGCAGGCACGCGTCACGGATGAACTCCTGCCCGAGGGGAATGCGAGTGAACCTGCCTCAAGTCCCGCCCGGTCATCTCGGCGGGTTGTTCGATACCCATCATGGTGAGCAACGTCGGCCCCACATCGCCTAACGCACCGCCGCTGCGCAGCGGCCGTTCGCCGTCGGGATCGATGACGAGGAACGGAACCGGATTGGTCGTGTGCGCGGTGTGCGGGCCGCCGGTCTCAGGGTCGATCATCATCTCGCAGTTGCCGTGGTCTGCCGTGACCACGACGCGTGCGCCCGCATCGCCGGCGACCGAGAGGACGCGCCCCAAGCATTCGTCCACCGTTTCAACCGCTTTGATCACGGCGGGAATCACGCCTGTGTGTCCCACCATGTCGCCGTTCGCGTAGTTGCACAAAATGAAATCGTGGTCGCACGACCGAATGGCGCGGCACAAGACCTCAGTGAGTGGTTTGGCGCTCATCTCGGGCGCCAGATCGTACGTGGCAACTTTTTGACTCGGTACGAGCTCGCGGATCTCGCCGCGATACGGCGACTCGAAACCACCGTTGAAGAAATACGTCACGTGCGCGTACTTCTCGGTCTCCGCGGTGCGGAACTGTGTGCGCCCGTGCTCGGCCAACACCTCGGCCACGATCTGCGACATCACGAGCGGCGGGAATGCGACCGGAATGGTGAATGTCTCGTCGTACTGCGTCATCGACACGGCGGTGACCTCGGGCCGCTTCTCGATGTCGAATGCGTCGAAGTCCGGATTGGTCACCGCCCGCACGAGCTGTCGCATCCGGTCCGCGCGGTAGTTGAAAAAGATGACGCCGTCGCCGTCGCGCATCGGCGCGACCGGCTGGCCATGCTTGGCGATCACCACCGGCTTGACGAATTCATCGCTCTCGCCGCGATCATATGCGGCGCGAATGGCGGCCACGGGATCCTCGTCCTGCGGTCCTATGCCGAGTGCCATGGCGTCGTACCAGAGCTTGGTCCGGTCCCAGCGCTTGTCGCGGTCCATGCCGAAGTACCGTCCGCCCAACGATGCCACCACCGCTTTACGCGACGCGTGGGTGAGCGTCTCCTGCATATAGCGCAGCGCGGAGCGGGGCATGGTGTCGCGCCCGTCGAGCAACGCGTGGATCGCCACGTGCGGCATCTCGAGCTTGGACGTGAGATCGATGAGCGCGAACAGGTGCCGATCGACGGCGTGCACGCCGCCCGAGCCGATCAACCCGACCAGGTGCAGCGTCGCGGAGCGTTTCTTGGTTTCGCGGCACAGCTCCACGAAGACGTCGTTGCGAAAAAAGTCGCCGCTTTGGATAGCGGCGTCGATGCGGACAATGTCTTGCGGGACAACACGTCCCGCACCCAAGTTGAGATGCCCAACCTCGCTGTTGCCCATCTGACCGCGCGGCAGTCCCACGGCCAAACCGGAGGCCTCGAGGAGCGTTCGCGGATGCCCGTTCCACAGGGCGTCCCAGGTGGGAGTACGGGACATCGCGATGGCGTTTCCTTCACGCTCGGCGCGATAGCCCCAACCGTCGAGCACTATCAGCACCACCGGCCGCTTCTTCGCCCCCTGTGTCGCCATCTTTGCCCGTGTTGAAACCTAAGAGTATACTCCGGCGCGCCGTACGCCGACCAAAATGTATGCGACCTCACACGCCCCTTCCAGCGATTTGGTCGAGTTGCATCGCCGGCTTGCTGCTCACGCCGGTGTGTCTCGCTGCACAATCCACCGTGACCACGCAGACTGCGCTGCGCACGGCTCCGGGAGCGGGAGCCGTCGCTCAGGTGCATGCGGGCACTGCAGTCGAGACCAACGGCTCGGCGTCGCACGGCTGGTCCAAAGTGACGCTCGAGGGCTTTCTACACCGAAGCGTGGTCGGCGGGCATCGCGGCGACTTCGCGATTTCGGTGAAGGCGGACGGAGGCGCGCTGTTGCGCGAGTCGTCATCGCGCGCAGGTCGCGTTCTGGCGTTGATGTCCGATGGTACGGGCCTCACGAAGGTTAGCACTCGCGGAGACTGGATCCGTGTGCGGCGCAGCGGGTGGGTGAGCACGAGCGCGCTGGCCAAGAGCGGACCCACGGTCGCGGATCGGAAGCGCTCCGCCACCGATTCGAAGCACGCAAAGCCGCCCGTGGTCACGGTCGCGAGACATGCGCCAGCCAAGGCCAAGCCTGGCGCGAAAGCGCCGGACACGACCGCCGTCGCCGAGGGTGACGTGACACCCGACAGTACGCAGGAGGCGGTCACCGCTCTCGCTCTCGAGCGTCGCGCGACGCTCTACACGGCGCCGGATGCCGGCACACTCGGTACGATCGATTCGAGCGCGCGCGTCACAGCCATTGCGCGCGATCGCGGTTGGGTGCGTGTGCAAGTGGAGGGATGGGTGCGCGCACAGGATCTGGGTCCATCCGACAGCACGGTGTTGACCACAATCAGCGCCGCGGACCTCAAAGCGCAGCCCGATCGCTATCGCGGACAGGTCGTACGATGGGTGGTGCAGAAGATCGCGTTCCAGACGGCGGATCCGCTGCGGAAGGGCATGGCTCCTGATGAGCCGTACATCCTGGCGCGCGGACCGGGTCAGGAGAATTCGCTGCTGTATCTGGCGCTGCCACCTTCCATGGTGGACCAGGCGAAGCGCATCGATCCGCTTGCTCCGATCACCGTGACGGCGCGTGTCCGCGCCGGACGCAGCGAACCCTCAGGAGTGCCGTTGCTCGACGTGCTCAGCATCGTAACGCGGTGACGTCGCCCCGCCAACCCGACGATCCCTCCGTTCGGCGGCCCGTGCGGCGCGACGTGCCCGTCGCGCCGCCGCCGAGCTTCTCCGAGTTTCGTCGTCGCCATCCGAACATCGTAGTGACGCTCATCGCGCTGATCGTCGCGTGCTGCACGTTCGATGGCTTTCTGGTGCACCAGCGCACGCTCTACCAAGATGAAACGCACCGGTTGCGCGCCGGCATGGACGAAGCCGAACGTCAGCGCGCGGATGCCATCCTCAGCTCGCGAGAAAAGCGCAAGCAGATGGTGATGGACTTGGTGAAGCGACAAGCCCGATGGAGCAACGACATCCATTTGGCGATCTCGGTCGACAGCGGGCGCATGTACCTCGAGCGCCAAGGCGCAGTGCTTCGTGAGATCCCGATTCGGCTTGGTCCCGACCGGCGCATCGGCATGGCTCCAGACACCGTGCACCTCGCGATCCCGCGCGGCACGCGCACGGTGCAAGCCGTGTTGAGCGACAGCGATGCCTGGCAAGTGCCCGCCTGGGTCTACACCGATCGCGGGTTCAAGCCTCCGCCCACGGCCCAACGGATGTTGATGAAGGCCTTGGGCCCGGTGGGGATCGTGCTGGACGGCGGCACGGTGATCTATTCGCTGCCGGCCAACGGGCCACTGGGCGACACGTCGTACACGATGCCCGGCAGCGTGCGCGCCAGGTCGGACGACCTGGACGCGATCGCGCCTAACGTAACCAAGGGGATGGTGGTGTATTTTTACTGACGGGCGGCAATGAACCCGTTTCGATCGACTCCGCGCAGCGTCTACGTGCTCGGCGGCGTCGCGATTGTCGCCGCGGCGGCGACGGGTGCGTTCGGCTACTCCACGCTGCAGGTGCGCTACGCGCGCGATATCACCCGCGGCGTGCTCGATCACAGCCGGGATCTGCTCAACCGGGTGCGCTACGGCGCCGGCGTGACGGCCGATTCGTTGCGTAAGGCAATGGCCGAGGCGACGCCGGGCCCCGACGCCGGCAAGCCGTACATCGTGGTGAGCATCGCCGATCGCCGGATGTGGTACAAGTTAGGCGACACGGTGTTCTACACCACGCGCGTGGCGGTGGGCAGCGGCAAGACGCTGGTCAAGCAGGTCGGCAAGACGGACGAGTACAAGTTCGACACGCCGCGCGGCCGCCTAACGGTGTTGAACAAGGATGCCGGCCCGGTGTGGGTGCCGCCCGACTGGCACTTCGTCGAGATCGCGGACAAGAAGAAGCTCACCGTCGTGATGCTCAAGCGCGGCCAAACGGTGAAAACCGCGGACGGCGGCGAAATCCTGGTGGACGGCGCCGACGTCGTGAAGAAATTCGCCGACGGACACGAAGTGCCGTACGAGTCGGGCGAGGGCCGCGAGATCATCGACGGCACGACCCTCATCGTGCCGCCGTACGGGACGAACCAACGAAAGTATCGCGGTACGTTAGGCGGCCATCGCTTGAACCTCGGCGACGGCTATGCGCTGCACGGCACCGATGAACCGCGCTCGGTTGGCGCCGCCACGAGCCACGGCTGCGTACGTCTCCGCAACGAAGACATCGACTATCTGTACGGCATCGTTCCGGTCGGAACGCCCGTGTACATTTATTGACCGTTTGGTCAGTCAAGTTGGCCTGTGATCACGGGTTGCGCCTTCCTACCAAGTGCGTCCCCCCTATGGTTAATGGAGTTCCTTCCCCGTCGTGACGGGGGCTCCTTGCCAAGGGCAAGTCGGCCGGAACACGCCGACGCGCAAAGCCAAGAGACGGCGTTGCTGCCGTCAGTCTGGTTGCCAGGGAGGCGCCGATGAACCGTGTACGAGCAGGCGCGTTTCGCTGCAAGCGCGCCATGAGAGTTGTCGGCGCCGGAGTCGTGCTGGTCGCGGCCGCAGGCGCCGCCCCGCGAGCCGATGCGGCGCGCGTGCCCATTGCATCAGGCGACTCCATCGCGAGCGCGACGCTGATTCCCGCGCGTGCTACCTTGCCCCCCAAAGCCGGACTCTGGTTCATCAACTCGCTCGTCGGACGCAGCGGCAAACTGCGCGCGTTCTTCGTGAGTCCCTCGCATCCGTCCATCGGCGTCGACGCGCTGCAAGAGCTGTTCGGCGACAGCGCGCTGGACCGCCCCGGCATCTACACAGTTCACGACAGCGCGGTGTCTCAGCCGCTGTCGTTCATTTCGCTCGTTCCGTTCGCTGCCAAGCAGAAGGGTCGAATTGGAGCCTATTGGCTTGGCACCTGGCCGCATGAGCGGCACGCGTCTCGCGACTCGATGTATGCGGACCCCGATGGCTTCATCGAGGTCACGCCAGAGAACGAGGACACGTGGGTCTCCGAGCACTTCAGACTGCGCGATTTCCTGACGCACGATCAGGAAGACGTGTGGCCCAAGTATCTCGCGCTCAACGCGAAGTTGGTCGACAAGCTCGAGCTCGTGATCGCCGATCTGAACGAGCACGGTGTGCGCGTGGATCACCTCACGATCATGTCGGGGTTCCGCACGCCTGAATACAACAAACGCGGCGTCGGGACGCGCGGTGGACGCGCGCGCGATAGCCGGCATCAATACGGGGATGCGGCGGATGTATTCGTCGACAACAACGAGTCAGGCCGGATGGACGATTTGAATCACGATGGGCGCGTCAACATGCGCGACGCGCGCATCATCCGCGACGCGGTTGATCGCGTCGAAGCAGAGCATCCCGATCTCGTGGGCGGCGTAGGCCTCTATCACGCCAACCGCCAACACGGACCATTCGTGCACATCGACACGCGCGGCGAGCGCGTGCGCTGGGGCGCACGGTGAATACCGGCCGGCCGCCACGCGACGGTCGGCACCCCATCTTCATAGCGGCCTCTACCGTTGGCCGCCCCATAATCAAACTGCTCAGAATGTCGGCGTGGTTCGTCGCCGCCTGGGCCGTGATTGGTTGGTATCACCCGCCTCGCGCGGTGGTGGCCGGCGCGTCCGCGCTCGTGGTCGACAGCGCCTTCGGCGCGCTGGCCATGGAGGCCAGCCCGGCGCCGGAAGCACTCGGCAAGAGCGGCGAGCTGCGGCTGGCCACCGCGATGCCGGGCGAGCACGTCGACTATCCGATCGTCCTGCCTAACGACACGCTCTCGCTGCGGTACGCGTGGCAGCGCGTGGGCGACTCGCGCCTCGAAGACAGTGCGCGCCGATACGCGGGCGACACACTCGTCGCTCCCCAGCAGCCGGGCTTCTATCGTCTGGCGCTCCTCCACGGTGCCGACGAGCACGTCGTGGATGGGCTGACGCTCGCCGTGATGGTGCCGTTCGACGAAAAGCACGGCGCCATGATGGACGGATACAAGATGGGCCTCTATCGCGCCGAGCGTCATCGCGCCGATTCCTCGGATCGGCCGGAGGGCTTCGTGAAGGTGACGCCCGACGAAATCGATCTGCCGGTGTCGTCGCATCTGACGCTGGGCGATTTCCTGTCGCGCGATGGGCAGGACACGTGGCCGCGCTACGCCGCAATCGACCCCAGGGTCTTCGACAAGCTCGAGCTCGTCCTCGAGCGGATCTCGCGCTCACTCGGCCGCGTGTCCGGCGACGTGCCCGTGGAGCTCGATCTGCACTCGGGCTTCCGCACGCCGGCGTACAATCGTCACGTGCCGCGCGCAGCCCGCGACAGCCGTCACCAGTTCGGCGACGCGCTGGACGTGGCCATCGATGCGGACGGGAACGGCCGGATCGATCGGCGCGACGCGAAGCTCGTCGCAGCCGCGGTCGACTCGGTCGAAGCCGAGTATCCCGACCTGGTGGGCGGCATGGGAGTGTACACCAGCCACAGATATAGTCATCCTTACGTGCATATCGACGTGCGAGGCCGCCGCGTTCGCTGGCACGGCTGACGCCGTCATTGCCGTAGATGACATGAACGAGACATTGCGGGATCGGCTCCTGCGCAAGCTCGACACGCTGCCCGACGAGCGCGGCTATCAGTTGCTCGACTACATCGAGTTTCTCGAGTCGCGCTACGCGCAGAAGACCGCGCAAACGCCCAACGTCTTTCAGCGGTTCGCGGAGGGCGTGGAGGACAGTCTGCGGGCCGGTCGCGTGTCCGCGACGGGCATCGCCGAGACGATGGGGCTCTTGAGCAAGGCGATGGGCGTGCTGCAAGGCGTGGCCGCGGCGGGCAAGTCCGTGGCGTCCGACGTGATCGAGGTGGCGGCGCGCACGGCGAGCCGCGCGGCCACGGTCGACCGGCCCGAGGACGGCGCCGCATCCGCGGAGCCGGCGCACGCCGAGCCACCGCCTAACGGAACGCAGTCTCCGGATGCGAGGGAGGGTCAGCCATGAGCGTACACACACGGCGCGTCCGCGAGCGCGAGGGCGAAGAGCGGCGAACGCGCGGCTTCGGCTGGCTCCATGGCCGCGGCGAGCGCGAGGACCGCGCGGGGCGGCGTCCGCGCCGCGGCGCCAAGCGGACTCTGTTGGGCGCGGTCAGACAGATCCCGTCGTATCTGCGTCTGCTGTGGGGCCTGCTAACGGACGAGCGCGTCTCGAACATCGACAAGGTGTTCGTGGCCGCCGCTATCGGCTACGTGATCATGCCGTTCGACTTGATCCCGGATTTCATTCCGGTGATCGGAGAGATCGACGACATTTATGTGATCATGTTGGCGTTGAATCGGCTGATCTCGCACGCCGGTCGAGACGTCATCGCCGATCACTGGGACGGAGACCCCGACGAGCTGACTCCGAAGAGTCTCGAAGCCGTGATGCTCGCGGCGGCCTTTTTCCTGCCGTTCAGCACGCGGATGCGCGTTCGTCGCCGTCTCAAGAAGCGCATGCTCTAACGCACGATTGGACATGCGTCCGCTTGCAGGGTGCTGGGGCACTCCTTAGCTTTGGCTATGGCTACCTCAACTCGCGCGTCAGCCCCCCGGCCCGCCCGTTCCACCGCAGTGGAAGGCGGGCCGTCGCGCATCGAAGAAGGGTCATCCCGCATCCGCGTCGAAAGCGCGTTGACCTTCGATGACGTGCTCCTCGTGCCGCGTCACTCATACCCGCATCCCAAGGACGTGAGTACAACGTCCCGGTTGAGCACGGGCATCCCGCTCAATCTGCCGCTCGTCTCCGCGGCCATGGATACGGTAACCGAGTCGGAGATGGCGATCGCCATGGCCCGCGCCGGTGGAATCGGCGTGATCCACAAGAACATGTCGATCGATCGGCAAGCGGCCGAAGTCGATCGAGTCAAGCGATCGGAAAGCGGAATGATTCTCAATCCGATCACGTTGGCGCCGGACGCCACGCTCCGCGAAGCGAACGCGCTCATGATGCGCTTCAAGATTTCCGGTGTGCCGATCGTCGACCGCGAGGGACGGCTGGTCGGGATCATCACGAATCGCGATCTGCAATTCGAGCGAAACCTCGATCGCCCGCTGCACGACGCGATGACCAAGGATGGTCTCGTCACCGCGCCGGTCGGAACCACGCTGGACGAAGCGGAGCGCATTTTAGGCAAGCATCGCATCGAGAAGCTGCCCGTGGTGGACGAGACTGGAAAATTGCGCGGCCTCATCACCGTGAAGGACATTCACAAACGCCGGCAATTCCCGGTTGCCAACAAGGACCAGCACGGACGCCTGCGCGTGGCGGCGGCGATCGGGGCCGCTGGTGACATGAGCGACCGCGCGTCGGCGTTGATCGCCGCGGGTGTGGATGCGCTGGTGGTCGACACGGCGCACGGACACGCGGAATCGGTCCTGCGTGCGACGGCGACGGTTCGTGAGATGTTCCCCGATGTGCAGTTGATCGCCGGAAACATCGCGACACGAGAAGGCGCGGCGGCGTTGGTCGAGCGCGGCGTGAACGCGGTGAAGGTGGGCGTTGGACCGGGATCGATTTGCACGACGCGTGTCGTAACGGGCGTCGGCGTGCCTCAGCTCACAGCGGTGATGGATGCCGTCGAAGGCGCGGGCGACATCCCGGTGATCGCCGACGGCGGTATCAAGTATTCCGGCGACATCGTGAAGGCGCTCGCAGCCGGCGCATCGTCGGTGATGATGGGTTCAATGCTCGCGGGCACCGAGGAAAGTCCGGGCGAGTCGTTCCTGCTCGAGGGCCGGCGCTTCAAGATGATTCGCGGCATGGGGAGTCTCTCGGCCATGCAAGACGGGAGTGCCGACCGATACTTCCAGGAAGGCGAGATGTCGCCCAAGAAGTTGGTGCCGGAGGGTATCGAGGGACGGGTGCCGTACAAGGGACCCGTGGGCGACGTCATTTTCCAGATGGTGGGCGGGCTGCGAAGCGGGATGGGCTATGTCGGCTGCGAGAACATCGAGCAGCTCAGGACGCAAACCGAGTTCGTGCGCATCACGACGGCGGGACTGCGCGAATCGCATCCGCACGATGTGGCGATCACGCGAGAGGCGCCCAACTACTCGGTCTGATCTCTATCGAATGCGAGTGTGACGGGGTGCCAAGTCCCTTGACAAAGGGGT
Source organism: Gemmatimonadaceae bacterium (assembly GCA_025449955.1). Taxonomy (GTDB): domain Bacteria; phylum Gemmatimonadota; class Gemmatimonadetes; order Gemmatimonadales; family Gemmatimonadaceae; genus JADGGM01. Next base: position 5,897 of record JANWIK010000051.1, on the reverse strand, counting down.
GCGCGCCCCGTGAACGTAGCACCGGCGCCGCCCTCATCGCACCGTCCTGTCCCGTGGCGAGCGCTTCCAGCGACACCATAGTCTCCGACGGAGATCCCGAATGAGCTTGTTATCGACGAAGAGCATGGCCGTGCTCATGGACGAGGCCGGCGCCGAGGGCGAGGGCTCGCTCAAGCGAGCGCTCGGGGCGACGAACCTCACCATGTTGGGCATCGGCGCCATTATCGGTGCGGGCATCTTCGTGCTGACGGGCACGGCGGCGGCGCAGTATGCAGGCCCTGCCGTGGTGTACTCGTTCATTCTGTCGGGTATTGCGTGCTTGTTCGCCGGACTCTGTTACGCAGAGTTCGCGTCGATGATTCCGATCGCCGGCAGCGCGTACACGTACGCGTACTCTACGCTGGGCGAGCTCATCGCCTGGATCATCGGATGGGATTTGATTCTGGAGTATCTGTTCGGGGCATCGACGGTCGCCGTTGGATGGTCCGGGTACTTCACCGCGCTCATGAGCGATTGGCACGTCCACATTCCGGCGGCACTCGCGAACGCACCGTTGAGCGTGACCGGCGGATGGCATCTCCATACGACAGGCGCTCTGATCAACTTGCCGGCGCTACTGCTGGCCGGACTGATGACAACACTGCTGGTAATCGGAATCAAAGAGTCGGCAAATTTCAACAACATCATCGTGTTCGTGAAGGTGCTGATCGTCTTGCTGGTGATTGGATTCGGGTTCGCGTTCGTGAACCCGGCGAACTGGCATCCATTCGTTCCGCCTAACACGACGGGGCAGTTCGGGGTCTTTGGGTGGAGCGGCGTGATCCGCGGCGCCGGCGTAATCTTCTTCGCCTACATCGGCTTCGATGCCGTATCGACCACGGCTCAAGAGGCCAGGAATCCGCAGCGTGACATGCCGATCGGCATCCTCGGCTCGTTAGGCATTTGTACCGTTTTGTACATCCTGATGGCGCTGGTCATGACCGGTTTGGCGCACTACACGGACCTCAACGTCGCGTTCCCGGTGTACGTGGCGATCGAACACGGCGGTCCCGGCCTCGCGTGGCTCAAGTGGTTCGTCAACATCGGGGCGGTTCTCGGTCTGGCCTCGGTGGTGCTCGTGATGTTGATGGGACAACCGCGCATTTTCTTCTCGATGGCGCGCGATGGCCTGCTCCCGCCGGTGTTCGGGAAGGTGCACCCGCGCTTCAAGACGCCCTATGTGACGACGATCCTCACGGGTTCGGTCGCGGCGATCGTCGCCGGCCTGTTCCCGATCCAACTGCTCGGCGAGCTGGTCAACATCGGGACGCTGCTCGCCTTCGCGATCGTGTGCGCCGGCGTGATCGTTCTGCGCCGCACGCGACCGGATCTCCATCGTCCGTTCCGCACGCCCTTCGTGCCGACAGTTCCCCTTCTCGGAATCTTCTGCTGCGTCGGGCTTATGGCCGGCTTGCCGCTGGACACATGGATCCGCCTGGGTGTCTGGCTCGTGATCGGCCTGGTGATCTACTTCTCGTACGGTCGGTACCACTCGCGGCTCCAACAGAGGGCAGACTCGCCGTCCGCCGCCGCCGCGGACTAACCGCCTGATTCTTGCACGTCGAGCGGCGCCTCTCTGAGGGGGCGCCGCTTGCTATTCATACGTCAATGACACTTGCCCTGCCTGATCTTCTAACGGTCCCTGCGGGACGTCGTGCCGCCGCGGAACGCATTGGCGCGGAGCTGCGCCCGGGGCGCACGGTCGCACTATCGACGCACATCAACTCGGATGGCGATGGGTGCGGATCCGAGGTGGCCATGGCCCACCTGCTCACCGCGCGTGGTCTCCAGGTCCGGATCGTCAACCCCACGCCGTGGCCGTCGATGTTCGCGTTCCTGCTGGAAGGCGTGGACGACCGGACTGCGGCCGGCGCGCGCGCGATCGAGGAAGTCGACCTGCTCATGGTGCTCGACATCAACGACGTCCGGCGGTTAGGCACGTTGGCCGACACGGTCCGCGCGCTCCACGTGCCGCGCATCGTGGTCGATCACCACGTGCCGAGCGATGCGCCGGCGGGCGACATCGTGATGGCGGACATCGCCGCGTGCGCCACCGGCGAGCTGGTGTTCGACCTGGCGTGCGTGCTCGACCTGCCGCTCACGCCGGCGATTGCCCGCGCGCTGTACACGGCGATCCTCACCGACACGGGCGGATTTCGCTTCAGCAACACGTCGCCGCGCTGCCACGCCATGGCGGGGCAGCTGCTCGCGGCGGGCGTCGACCCCGAGGAGATGTACCGGCGCATCTACGCGTCGGTTTCCGTTGGGCGGCTGCGCGTGGTGCGCGAGGCGCTCGAATCACTCTCGGTGGATCCGGCCTACGGCCTGTCGTGGGTGTCGCTGCCGGCGGGTGTGCTCGAGCGACACAACGTGCATCCCGAAGAGCTCGACGGCATCGCCGAGTATCCGCGCAGCGTAGCGGGCACGCGGATGGCGATCTTTTTCCGCGAGCTGGCGCACGGGCAGGTCAAGGCGTCGTTCCGCAGCACGGGCACGGTGGACGTGAACCGCTTCGCACGCCAATTCGGCGGCGGAGGCCACGCGCGAGCGGCGGGCGCTCTGATTCAGGGATCGCTGGACACGGTGCGCGAGCGGGTCTTGAAAGCGGCTCGCGAGTTCGTTGCGCAATCGTCCGAACCCCGAGACTTGGCAGGCAAGCCGGCCTCCACCTAGCTTTCGGCATCATGAGAGTATGGAAGCACGCTCCGCGCGATGCCGAGTCGATCGAGCGGCGCATTCGTCAGGCACTGACGGAGATGCGGCCCTTGTTGCGTCTCGATGCGGCGATCATCGAATTGGTGGAGTTCGACGGCAACACCGGAGTGGCGGTGCTGCACATTGGCGGCGACTGTCCGGATTGCGACATGGACGCCGCGATGCTACGGCAAGGGATCGAGGCGCATTTGCGCATGCAAGTGCCGGAGATCAGCGCGGTGCGCGCGGTCTGAACGTTCGAGGAGAGTCACGACATGTCTGAATCCATGCAGGCGCGCATCGCGGCGGCGTTGCGTGCGGTGACGAATCCGCGCACCGGGCTCGACGTCGTGTCGTCGGAGATGATCCGCGACATCGGGTTGGCGGTGGACGGGCGCGTTCGCCTGACCATCCTGCTGGCGGCGGAAGACCCGGCCTCGCTGGTGCGTACCGTTAGGCAGGCGCTGGAGGCGGTCGAGGGCGTGCGCGACGTGCGCGTGGACGTCAAAGACCCATCGCAGGCCAAGCAGCCGGCGGCCGTACCGGCACCGGCGTCGGCGCCGCAGGGCGGACGCACGCTGCCGGTGATGGGTCAGGAGCCACAGTCGCGGAAGGCCGCGGTCCCCGCTCCTACACCCGTAGAATACCCGCATCTCGGTCGCGTGCTCGCAGTCTCGAGCGGGAAGGGCGGCGTGGGCAAGAGCACCGTGACCACGAACATCGCGGTCGCGCTGGCAAGGAGCGGCGCGCGCGTGGGCATCATGGATGCCGACATCTACGGGCCGAACATTCCGCGCATGATGGGCGTGGACGAAGCGCCGCCCGTCGTGAACAACCGCATCAAGCCGCTCGAGGCGCACGGTGTGAAGCTCATGAGCCTCGGCTTCCTGGTCGAGCGCGATCAGCCGGCGATCTGGCGCGGTCCCATCGTGATGAAGATCGTGACGCAGTTCCTGCGCGACGTGGAGTGGGGCGAGCTCGACTACTTTCTGGTCGACATGCCGCCGGGCACCGGCGATGCCCAACTGTCGCTGGTGCAGGCGACGCACGTGCACGGGGCGGTGATCGTGACGACGCCGCAGCCGGTGGCGACGGGCGACGCGCTGCGCGGCGCGCGGATGTTCCAGCGGGTGAGCGTGCCTGTGTTAGGCGTGCTCGAGAACATGAGCTGGCTCGAGTGCGCGGGGTGCGGCACGCGGACGCCGCTCTTCGGCTCGGGCGGCGGGCGTGCATTGGCCGATGAGCTGGGCGTGCCGCTGTTAGGCGAGATCCCGTTGTACCAACCGGTCCGCGCGGGTGGCGACGAGGGCGTGCCGATCGTGCTGTCGGAGCCCGAGTCGGCGGCGGCGCGAGCGCTCGAGGAAGCGGCGCGCCGCGTCGTGGACGCGGTGGACCGGGCCCGAGCGGCATGAGCGAATCGAGCGCACCACCGTCCGGTCCAACGCGGCCGCCGGAGTTCGATCCGGCGGCCGCGTTGCCGTTAGACCCCCGCGACGGGCTGTTGCCCGTCGCGGTGACCGGCGAGTACGCGGCGAACCTGGCGATCACGCGCGGCGCGCTGCCGCGCGCGATCGCCGTGTTCGCCTTGCCGGCGGTGGCGTCGATGCTTCTGATGACGCTCTTCTACTCGGCCGACGCGTACTGGGTCGGGCAGAAGATCGGCGCGGCCGGGCTCGCGGCCGTGTCGACGTCGGTGTTCTGGATCTGGATGATCATCTCGGGCGCCGACATGGTGAGCGTGGGCCTGACGGCGGTCGCGTCGCGTCGCCACGGGGAAGGGCGACCGGGCGACGCGGCGCGGGCGGTGGGCGATGCGGTGGTGTACGCGCTGGTGATCGGGGTGACCATCGCGGTGTTCGGGCGCCTCTATCTGCACGGCATGTTCACGGTGATGGACACGCCGCCCGAGGTCACTGCGTTAGGCGTTTCCTACCTGGGCACGTACCTGTTGGGCGCGCCGCTGATCTTCGGATTCTTCGCCGTGGACGCGGCATTCCGCGCGTCGGGCGACACCCGGACGCCGTTTCTCCTGCTCGTGACCACGGTGATCGCGGCGCTGGTGCTCGACCCGGTGCTGATCCTGGGTCTGGGGCCGGCTCCCCGGTTAGGCATTGCCGGGGCCGCAGTCGCGACGATCGCGACGCGTGCCGTGGCGTTCGTGTTCGGCGTCGCGCTGCTCGTGCGCCGGCGGATGATCCGCGTGGGCCGCGTGGACGTCCACACGCTGGCGCGCATCTCGCGCGTCGGCTTGCCCACCGCCGTGACGGGGATCGTGTTCGCGGTGGTGTACGTGCTCCTCACGCGCACGACGACCCGCTTCGGCACGCCGGCCCTGGCCGCGTTAGGCGTCGGACAGCGCGTCGAGAGCTGGACGTTCATGATCGGCGTCGGCTGCGGCGGCGCCGCGGCGGCAATCGTTGGACAGAACCTGGGAGCGCGACAGACGGAGCGCGCCGCACTCGCGGGATGGATCGCGACCGGCTTCGCCACGATCATCTGTGCGATCGGGGCGGTGCTCGAGTTCACCGTGGCGCCGCAATTCACCGGACTCTTCACGTCGGACCCGGCCGTGGTGGCCGAGGGCGCTCGATATCTGCGCATCGTGGCGGTGTCCACGCTGTTCAGCGGCAGCGAGCTGGTATTGGAGGGTGCGTTGGGCGGCGCCGGCGAGACGCTGCCGCCCATGCTCACGTCGAGCACGCTCACCGTGCTCCGGCTTCCGATCGCCGCGTGGGCGGCGACGCGGTGGGGAACGGCGGGCATCTGGTGGACCATCTCGATCACCGCGCTCGGACGCGGCGTGGCCATGATGACGCTCTGGCGCTGGGGACGGTGGAAGCGTAAGTCCCTGTGACCATGCCCGTGATCACGCTGCTCACCGACTTCGGCACCGCCGACGGCTACGTCGGCGAGATGAAGGGCGTGATCTACGCGATGCTGCCGCAGGCGCACGTCGTGGACATCGCGCACGACGTAGCGCCGCAGGACGTGGATGGCGCGCGGCTGGCGATCGCGCGGTATTGGCGGCGGTTTCCGTTAGGCACGATCCACCTCGTGGTGGTGGATCCGGGCGTCGGGACGTCGCGCGCGGCGCTGGCCGTGGAAAGCGACGGCCAGTTTCTGGTCGGGCCCGACAACGGCGTGTTGTCGCCGGCGCTCCTCAG
>JANWIK010000050.1 GCA_025449955.1 Gemmatimonadaceae bacterium | reverse complement strand
TGAAGTAGTCCGGCGACACGGCGTTGAGATCGAATTGGCCTAACTTGTCGACCGAATCGATGCCGGCGACGGTCAACGACATGTCCCACTGGCTCCAGAACGGCATCGTCAGCTGGCGCGTGGCATCGGTGACCCCAGGGAGGTGCGCCGCGGCCTCGAGCATGCGCTGGCGCAGCGCGATGTTCTGCGCACTATCCAACTTCACGCCGCGCATCGATGCGTCCACCGCGATCACGTGCGATGGGTCGTAGCCGAGCGGCATGTTCTTCACCTGGCGCAGGCTGCGGACGAACAAGCCGGCGCCTACCAGCAGCACCACCGACAACGTTCCTTGAAACACGAGCAGGCCGATGCGGATGCGCGAGCGTTGGTACGTGCCCTCGCGCACGCCGGCCTTGAGGTCGGCGGCCAGATTGCCGCGGCGTATCTGCGCGATGGGCGCGATGCCGGCGAGAAGCCCCGCCACGAGCGCGGCAACGCCGGCGTACACCAGCGTGCGGACGTCGGTCACCACCGCGGCCTTGGCCGTACCGGACAGCAGTTGCGAGCGGAGCAGGGCGCCGCCCCACTGCGCGATCGCGACGCCGATCACGCCACCGCCTAACGCAAGCACGACGCTCTCCGTCACCAGCTGCGACGCCAGGCGCGCGCCGCTCACGCCGAGCGCGACACGCACGGCGATCTCGCGGCGGCGGCGCAGGGCGCGTGCCAGCAGCAGATTGGCCACGTTCGCGCACGCGATGAGCCACACGACGATGGCGACGCCCGTGATCCACGTGGCCACCTTGGCCGTGTTCGATTCGTTAGGCCCGCGCTCGCTCAAGATCGACGCCAGCAGGGCGTGCGGCCGGTCGACCGAGAGCGGCTGCATGCTCGGCGACAACGACACGGCCGTCTGATAGCTGCGCACGAACGCCCGCGTCAGGTCGGCGTTGGCTTGGGCCTCGCTCACGCCGGGCTTCCGCTCGGCCATCATCGACGCCCAGGTCCAGTGGTAGGTGCCGTACCACGTTTCGCCCTTGATGAACACGCTGCTGCTGATCTCGTGCCCGTATGCGGTGATCGGGATGAACGCGGCCGGCGGATCGTCGTCCCAGATGCCGGCGAACCCCGGCGGCGCGACACCGATGATCGTGTACGTGGTCGCGCCGATCTGGACCGGCTTGCCCAACACGTCGCGCGCGGCGCCGTACTGGACCCGCCACATCGCATTCGACAAAACGGCCACGGGCGTTCCGTTAGGCGCGCGGTCCTCGGGCTCGGTGAAGTAGCGGCCGAGGACGGGCGGCGCGTCGAAGAACGCGAAGAAGCTCGCGCTCACCATGCCCACCTGCATCTCGCGCGCGTCGGCGCCGGAGCCGATGGCCAGTTTGTCCTCGGTCACCTCGGCCAAATGGCTGAACGACGACGTCCACTTGTTGAAGTCGAGGTAGCGCACGTACTGCACGCCGTCGCCGTAACGCTCCTCGCCGCGGTACGTGTTCGCCAGGTACACGCGGTGCACGAGCTGCGGATTGCGCAGCATCGCCGGCGCGCGGAAGAGCAGGCGGTCGACGACCGAAAACATCGAGGCGTTCGCGCCGATGCCGAGCGCCAACGTGATCACGACGGCGGCGGTAAAGGCGGGCGTGTTGCGCAGACCGCGCAGCGTGTACCGGACGTCTTGGAGCAGCGCGTTCCAACGCTCGGGTCTCGCATCGCGAGAAGGTGCGGGTGTGGGGACGTCTGTCGTCATGTGCGCACTCGGTGCGGGGAGGCGGGCCAGTGAGATAGATGGTTGGACACACGAAGGTGCGAAAGTGATTCCTGCCGCCAGCACAGCTTCCGGCGCCGAAAATCTAGTCGCTGGCGGTCTCAGACTTGCAGCGATCTCGACGTGAAAGCAAGTTCATGTGTAGTCCTCGCAGCGACGGAGGTTTCGCATGGGGCTTGGGTACGTGGTGTCGCGGATCCTGGATACGTATCCGGATTTGAATCCGGGGACAGTCGAGAAACGTCTCGCGTACGGATCCTTCGCGCACCTGAACGATCGCGTCGTCTACCTCGAAGTTCCGAAGGCGGCGTGCACGGTGGTCAAGGTGTCGCTGCGCGACTTGTATAGCTCGACGCCGCTGACTCTCTTCCCGCACCAGAGTCGTCAAACCAAGCGCCGCATGTTCGTGCACGCGCGCGCGAACGCGCCGTTGCCGGCCCTCACCGAGCTGGATGACGCTGCCCAACGCGAGCTGCTCGAGGATCCCGGGGTCCTGCGGTTCACGGTCGTGCGCAATCCGTACACGCGATTCGTCTCGGCGTGGCTCGACAAAGTGTACCTGTGCGAACCGACAGTCGAGGATGTGTATCACGCCGTGCGCGGCGGGTCGCCGGACATGGGCGCCAAACAGCCGGTCGAATTCGCGGAGTTCGTGACGCACGTCGAACGCACCATCGGTCCGTCGAGCGATGCGCACTGGCGTCGCCAGGTGGACCTCACGTATCCCAAGGCGCTGGGCTTCACGCACATCGGGCAGAGCGAGGACCTCGCGGCGACCATGGCGCTCCTCTACGCTCACGTTAGGCGTAACCCGCCGGCGACGATCCCGCGCGAGAACGACGCGGCGCTCGTGCCCGGCAACACGTATACGGACTCGATCGCCGCCCGCGTACGGGCCATTTACGAGCGCGACTTCGCGGCCTTCGGCTACGATCCCGCCGGGTGGCCAAGCGACCAACCCGGACCCGCCGGGCCGATCACACTCGAACGGTTCGTGGACGAGATCATGGAGCGCAACGTGATCATCACGCATCTCTACAATGAGCACGCGCGTCTCGCCCGCGAATACACAAACGTGTACCGGTTTTCCCTCACGCGCCTGGCGAACAAGTGGCGCCGCCTGCTCAAGCCGGATCCGCGCGCCACGCGGCCGGGGCGCACGCCCAACGGACCGGGCGCGCGCGCCTAACGGACTATCGTCCGGGACCGGCCGCTGGATCGACGTGCAGCACCGTCATCATCCCCGAGGCCAAATGCTCCGCAATGTGACAGTGCAGCATCCACGCGCCCGGATTCGACGCGTCGATGAGCACGTCCACCGTCGAGCCGACCGGAATGAGCACCGTGTCCTTCCACACGAGGTTCGTGGTGCGCACGCCGTTCCGCGACACCACGAGCATCCGCTGGCCGTGCAGATGGATCGGGTGCTGCATCGGATGGAACGACTTGGGATCGTTGTACAGCTCGAGCTTCACGATCGATCCTTCCTTGACGTGCCAGTCGATGTCCATGTTTTCCTTGCCCGTCGCATCGTCGCGCAGAATCCATTTCACCTGGTCGTTGGTCGACAACCAGTTCATGTCGGGCATCCCATCCACCCACTCGACCGGCGCGTAGTACGCGGTGTCGACGTTCATGAACTGCACGGTGGCCACCGGGAGGCCGTTGCCGCGCACGGTGAGCGTGAGACGCTTGTCGGGCGGCTTGTCGAAGTACGGCCGGTACCGGTCGATGTCGCGTGTGACCGCGGCGTTGTCGCGCAGCGCGGCGAAGGCGCCGGCGTAGTCCGGCGCCGCGGGCGTCGAGTCCACCGTCACCATGCCTAACGTATCGACCTCGGCGTCGAACTCGCCGCGATAGTGGTTGATCGCCTGCACCGCGTTGACCAGCGCGTACCGGCCCGGTTTCTCGAACCGCGCTTCCACGATGTAGCGCTCGGCGGGCGCGAGGACCACGCTCGGCACCCGCTCCTCATGCTCGAACCGGCTGACGTCCGACGCCAACACCTTCATCGGCGCTCCGCCGAACGAGATGTTGTACGTGCGCGAGCTCGCGGCATTCGTGAGAAAGAACCGAACGACCTCGCCGCGATGCGCGGCGAGCGTGTAGCGCGGCTCCCCGTTCACGAGCAACAGATTGCCGACGCGTCCCATGAGCGCGAAGTCCGGCCCTGTTTTTCCGTACGGGATGAGCGAGTCCGCGTTCACCAACAAATCGTCGAACACCAGCACTTGCTCGCGATTGGCCGGCGAGTAGTACGCCGAGTCGGGCGAGTCGACGATCATGTTGCCGAACAAGCCAAGCGCCTGCTCGACGTCCTCGCGCACGTGCGGGTGGTACCAGTAGACGCCCGCGTCGGGGAAATGGACGTGATAGACGAAGCTGTCGCCCGGCGCGACGGCTTGCTGCGTGATGCCGACGGCGCCATCGAACCGGTTGTCGAGCCTCACGCCATGCCAGTGCACGGAGCTGGGCAGATCGATGCGGTTGTGGAAGCGCACCGTGATCGTGGCGTTCTGCGGGACGCGAATGAGCGGGCCCGGCACTTCGCCGTTGAAGCCGTACATCACGTACGGCCGGCCGGCGATCGTTCGCCGCACCAGCGTCGCCGACAAATCGAGCGTATCGCCATCCCGCATCTGCACCACGGCGCTCGGCCTAACGTTAGGCAGCGATGCGGGATCCACGCCGGCGCCGGGCAGGAAGGATCCGCCGGGCGGCGTGAGGCCGACGAGGCCCGGCATCATCACCATGCCTTTGGGCATCGGGATGGGCATCGCCATCCCGCCCGCCGCCATGCCGGGCATGCCCGGCATGGGCATGCCCGGCGGCATCGTCGTCGTGTCGTGCTGCTGGGCGCTGCTCGCCGCCGCCATCGCGGCGACGAGCAGCGCCGCCATCCCGACGCCGCGACTCAATCCGTCACTCCGTGAAAGAAGGCGGAGTGCGCCAGGAAGGTCTGCAGCCAACTGCTCGGCGAATTGCCGTGCAGCACCGACGGGCCGCTGTGCGTCGTGGACGCCGAGTCGGCCTCGGCCGCGATGACCAGCAGGAACTTGTCGAGCTCGATGTGGCCGACGGTCGATGTCCCGTTGGTCACGGTGCCCAACCGCTGCCAGTGCGCGAGGTCGCTCGTGACGGCCCACGCGATGTAGGCGTGGTACGCGCCTAACGACGACGGCGCCGGCAGGTTGGCGGCGGTGATCCGCACGTCGTACCGGGCGTGCCCATCGGCGGTGACCGCCACGCCGAACGGCGACTCGGCGAACACCAGCGTCGCGCTGCCCCTGGCCGCGGGTGCGCGTGGCGTCGCGAACAGCGGAATGTCGAACGGGCCGGCCGCTCGCGCCGGTACGACCAACAGGGCCAGCGCGAGCGCAGCCGATCCGACCCGCCCGATCATCAGTGACCCGATCCCGCCGAGGCCGCCGTCTTGGGCGCGCCGTCCGGGCCGTGATCGTAATCCTGCACGCTCGAGATGTTCGGCATGCCGACCGAATGTCCGTTCCATCCTTTGAAGCCGTCCATGCGGAACAGCCAGAGGCCGGTGCGCATGTCGGACAGCGCGATCAGTCCGTCGTAGTTGCGAACGTCGACGCCGAACGCGCCCTGCTCGACGCTGATCGTGCTTTCCCACCCGTTGTCGGGCGTGCCGCCGAACCCGTGCATGTGCGTACACATGCACGTGAAGTAGTGGCCGTCTGTTTTAGGCGCCGCCGGATTCTTGAGATCGAAAATCTGCAAACCATCCTCGTAGGCCGATACGAACACGTACGGCCAGCGCACCTCGTGGTTGTGCGACAAATCGCGCCAGTCGGCGGTCCATCCGCTGATCGGCGTATCGAGGTTCTGCGTCTTGCCGGTCTGTCCGTCGGTCAGGTCCCACACCCGCAGGGGCGTGTACTGGTACTCCGTTTCGGTGACCGCGTACTTGCCGTCGGGCGACGGGGTGAAGGTGTGCGCGATGTCGAGACCCAGGCCGGTGATCGTGAAAACCTGCTTGGGCGACTCGGGTTTGCTGACGTCCCATACGGAGTATCCGCCTAACCCGGCGCCGTAGAACTTGTCCTGGTGCGTGTTCGGGTCGTAGCCGACGTAAAAGTCGTGATAGCTGGCCGTGCCTAACTGCTTGGACGGCGTCGGATTGGGCACCGCGCCGATGAGCCAGGTGGTGGAATCGGCGCCGCTCACGACCTTGTCGAGATCGTAGATCAACGCGTGGCCTTCGTTCACGGTGGCGAAGTACAACACGCGGCCATCGGAATGCTTGTACGCGAACGTGTTGTGGAATCCGCCCGGCGCCTGCGGATACCGGATGCGCGCCACGACCTTCACCTTCGAGGAGTCGGGCAGTCCCGTGACATCGAAGATCACGGCGCCCAGATCGGCGTCCGGCGTGCCCTGCTGAAATTGGTACGACTGCGCGTAATAGTACTTCTTCCCGATCTTGAAGTACTTGCCATCCATGGCGCCGATGCCGCGGTGCAGCTCCGGATTCTCGATGGTCCACGAGTAGACCATCCTCGGATGCGCCGGATCCTTCACGTCGTAGATCTGCACGTCGAAGTTGGTGAACCCGCAGGCGTACACGTACGGCCGGTTGGGATCTTGCTCCATCTCGACGTCGGCGAGCTTCCACGCTCCTTTGTGGGTGACGACGTGCGACAGCATGTGCACGTTCGGACTCCCACCGCGTTTCTGGTCGAACGGTTTGACCGTGATCCCCGGGTCCTGGGCGCCGGCCGCCGCGGCGAATCCGACAGTTGCCAACGCGACGATAGAGAGCAAACCGCGCATCGTGGTTCTCCTGAGAAATGAAGGGTCGCCGCGACGCCAATCGTTAGGCGGCGGCCTGACAGCTACTCGAGCGCCGGCTCGAACTCCTCGTGCACCCGCGGGTGCAGTCGCTCGCTCCGGTTGAGCAGGCGCGCGCACGCGTTCCAACGCAGGATCGCGTCGTCATTGCCCGCGGGACGCAGATGCTCGGCGCGTTCGTAGTGCGGCATGGCTTCGCGCAGCCAGCCGTCCGCCACCTCGTGCGCCCGCGGGCCGCCACGGCGCAAGTGCGCGGTCCCTCGGCGCTCGCAGATGATGCCCGCGTAGTAGTGGCGCTTGTACTCGTCGGTGAGTCGCGGCAGCACGTCGCGCGCGCGCGCCATCGCGTCCGCCGCGTTGTCGGCGAATCCATCGGTGATCGCCAGCAGCAACGTCGTGAGCGCTTCCTGGTTGGCCGGGTCGATGTCGATCACATCCTGGCAGATGCTCTCGGCGGCCGTCCAATCGTTGAGCAGCCGATAGCGCTCGGCTTTCTCGAGCGCGGCCGGAATACCGGCGGCGGTGATCGGCTTGAGGGAATGCATCCGGGACCTCCCGCGCCTAACTGCGGCGCTTCCGCGAAAAGATCTTTACCAGCTTCCCGATCGGATCGTAGAACTCGTCCACCACGCGTTCCTTGAGCGGGATGATCGCGTTGTCGGTGATCGTGATCCCCTCGGGACACACCGTGGTGCAACACTTGGTGATGTTGCAGTAGCCGATGCCGTGCGACTTCTGGAGCTCGGGCACGCGATCGGCCACGTCCAGCGGATGCATCTCGAGCGCGGCAACGTACACGAGGAACCGCGGCCCGATGAACTCATCTTCCTTCTCGTGCTCGCGCAGCACGTGGCACACGTCCTGGCACAAAAAGCACTCGATGCACTTCCGGAATTCCTGCACGCGATCGACGTCGCTCTGCTGCATGCGCCACGTGCCATCGGGCGCATCGGGCGGGCGGGGCGTGAATTTCGTGATGCCTTTCTTGACGCGGAAATTCCACGACACGTCGGTGACGAGATCCTTGATGCGTGGGAACGTGTGCATCGGCTCGACGGTCACCGGCTTCTCGAGCGGCAGATCGTTGAGCCGCGTCATACACATGAGCCGCGGCTTGCCGTTAATTTCAGCCGAACACGATCCGCATTTGCCGGCCTTGCAGTTCCACCGGACGGCGAGATCGTTCGCCTGCTCGGCTTGTATCTGATGGATGGCGTCGAGTACGACCATGCCCGGCGCCACGTCAATGGTATAGTCGCGGAACGCGCCACCGGTCGCATCGCCGCGCCACACGCGGAACGTGGCCGAGCGCACGCCGGCTTCCGCGGGCGATCCGGCGGTTGGGGCCGGGCTTTTCTCTGCGACAGTCGTCGTGGCCATGCGTGCGGCTCTCCCCCTCGGTCAGCCCATCTCGGCGATCACGGTGCGCAACTCATCCGGCATGGGCGCGATGGGCTCGCGGGTCAACTGCATGCTGCCGTCGGCGCCCTGCCGAATCACGATATTGAAAGTACTGTAGCTCGCGTCCTTCGCGGGGTAGTCATCGCGAAAATGGCCGCCGCGGCTCTCCTTGCGCTCGATCGCCGATCGCGCGATGGCTTCGGCGATCGTGAGCAGGTTGCCCAAGTCGAGGGCGGTGTGCCATCCCGGGTTGTACTCGCGATTGCCCTCCACGGTGACGCGTTGGGCGCGGGCGCGCAGATCGGCGATCCTGCCTAACGCTTGCCGCATGTCGTCCTCGCGGCGGACGATGCCCACCAAATCCTGCATCGTGTGCTGGAGCGCCTGCTGAATCTGGTACGGGCCCTCGCCGCCCTGGCGCTCGAACGGCTCGAGGGCGCGCCGCGCCCCGTCGTCGGCCGCGGCGTCGTTCACGCGCCCGGCGCCGTGGTCGCGCGCGAAGGCGGCCGCGTGCTCGCCGGCGCGTTTGCCGAACACGAGCAGGTCGGACAACGAATTGCCGCCTAACCGATTGGCGCCGTGCAACCCCGCGGCGCACTCGCCGGCGGCGAACAAGCCCGGTACGGTGGACATCTGGCTGTCGCCGTCGACGCGGATGCCGCCCATTACGTAGTGCGTCGTCGGACCGACTTCCATCGCTTCCTTCGTGATGTCGATGTCCGCCAGCTGCTTGAACTGGTGGTACATGCTCGGCAATTTTTTCTTGATGTGGTCGGCTGCGTTAGGCAGGCGCTCCTTGATCCAGGCGATGTCGAGGTAGACGCCGCCGTGCGGGCTGCCGCGGCCCTCGCGCACTTCGCGCATGATGCAGCGCGCCACGTGGTCGCGCGTGAGCAATTCCGGCGGACGCTTGGCGGACTTGTCGCCCTGCGTGTAGCGCCAGCCTTCGTCGGGATCGGTGGCCGTTTGGGCGCGGTAGTTCTCGGGCACGTCGTCGAACATGAAGCGACGTCCCTCGCTGTTGCGCAGCACGCCGCCCTCGCCGCGCACACCCTCGGTCACGAGAATGCCGCGCACGCTTGGCGGCCACACCATGCCCGTGGGATGAAACTGCACGAACTCCATGTCTTGCAACGCCGCGCCGGCCTGATACGCCAGCGACTGTCCGTCGCCCGTGTACTCCCAACTGTTGCTCGTGATGCGGAACGCGCGGCCGATGCCGCCCGTGGCCAGCACGATCGCCTTGGCGCGAAAGAGACGAAAGCGGCCGCGCTCTCGATCGTACGCGAATGCCCCGGACACGCGATCGCCGTCCTTGAGCAGCGTGAGCACCGTGCACTCCATGTGCACGTCGATGCCTAAATGAATCGCGTGATCCTGCAGCGTGCGGATCATCTCGAGGCCGGTGCGATCGCCCACGTGCGCGAGGCGCGGATACTTGTGTCCGCCGAAGTTGCGCTGGAGGATGCGGCCATCGGGCGTGCGATCGAACAACGCGCCCCACGCCTCGAGCTCGAGCACGCGCGCGGGCGCTTCCTTGGCGTGGAGCTCGGCCATGCGCCAGTTGTTGAGGTACTGGCCGCCGCGCATGGTGTCGCTGAAGTGCACCTTCCAGTTGTCGCGGTCATCGACGTTGCCGAGCGACGCGGCGATGCCGCCCTCGGCCATCACCGTGTGCGCCTTACCGAGGAGCGACTTGCACACCACGCCCACGGTGAGGCCGCCGCCCGCGGTGACGGAGGCGATGGCGGCGCGCAACCCGGCGCCGCCGGCGCCGATCACCAGCACGTCGTGCGTGACCGTCTCGAATTCAGCCATGCGCCATGTGCCTAACGGAAGTCACAGAATGCGGAAATCGTGGAGGACGCCCATCGAGCACAGCCGCACGTAGAGGTCGGTGAGCGCGACGCCGAAGAGACTCATCCACGCCCACCGCATGTGCCACCGGTTGAAGCAGCTCGCGCACGCATACGCGGTGCGGCGCACCGGGCGATTCGCGAGACGGTCCAGGTATCCGCCCACGATGTGCCGAAACGAGTGGCATCCGAACGTGTAGCAGCTCAAGAGCACGACGTTGAGCGTCAGCACGAGCGTCCCCACGCCGATGCCGAAATGCGTGTGCCCGGCCGCGTCGGTAAACCAGAGCGCGTTCCACGCGTCATGCGCGAGGATCACCAAGAAGATGAATGCGATGTACAGAAAGTACCTGTGGATGTTCTGTACGATCAGCGGAAACGAATGCTCGCCGAGGTAGGTGTGACGCGGCTCGCGCACCGTGCAGGACGGTGGATCGGCCCACATCGCCTTGTAGTACGCGCCTCGATAGTAGTAGCACGTGACCCGAAACAATCCGGGGAATGGTAGGATGATCAGAGCGGGAGAGAACGGAACCCATCCCGGCCACCATCCCGGCTTGGGTCCGAACAACGCGTGGGGCGAGCTCCCGAACAATTCAGGCGAATAGAACGGCGAGAGGTACGGCCCGAACGTGTAGTGCGCGTTCTGAAAAGCGGCCCACGTTGCGTACACGACGAACGACGTCAACACCACAGCAACGACCGCTGGCTGAACCCACCACGCGTCCTGCCTCATGGTGAGTACGCGGGGCTGATCGACAACCGGGAGCTGCGCGTGGGCCATCGTGCTTCCTCCGGGCCAGGCTTGATTGCGGGCGACGCTCGAGCGATCCGGCGGATCGTCTCGAGTCGGAGGTGATACTCCCACCGGGTCCGTCCACTGTCAATAGAGTATTGCGGCGGCGTAAGATGGAGGCGGGGCGACGGGGTTCCGTCAGGGATGACTTGCGTAATGCTGACATACCTGACACGCCCAACCCTGCACCTCATCGTAGCTTGTCCGTTGACCCTTTCAGCGATCGCGCTCGGATGCTCTCACTCGTTCGATTGCGCCAGTCGGCGCGCCGCCTGACGCGCGCTCCCGGATTCACACTCTCGGCCACGCTGACGTTGATGCTGGGGATCGGCGGCACGACGGCGGTCTTCACGGTTGTGAACGGCGTGCTGCTGCGTCCGCTGCCCTACCTGCACTCCGATCGGTTGGTCGACTTGTCGCACACGCTCGCGGTGGCGGGCATCCTCCACGTCGATCAATCGGACGCGACGTATCTCGTCTATCGCGCGAACAATCATGTTTTCACCGACGTCGGGGCCTACGAAGCGACGTCGGCCAACGTGTTGGCGTCATCCGGTGCGAGCTCGGGTGCCGGAAGCGGAGACGCCGAGCGGGTGCCGGCCGCGCTCGTGACCGCGGGCGTGTTCCGGGTGCTCGAGGCGGGGCCGCGATCCGGTCGCGGGCTGAGCGATGCCGATGTCAAGCCGGGCGCGGCTCCGGTCGCGCTCATCGGGGAATCATTATGGAAGCGGAAGTTCGGCGGCGACCCCGCGGTGATCGGCCGGCAAGCGATGGTGGACGGCGTGGAGCGCACGATCGTGGGCGTGATGCCGACCAGCTTCCACTTTCCCGAGGCGGCGACGGCGATGTGGATTCCGTTAGTCATCGATCCCGCGCACACGGCGTCGGCGGCGTTCGACTTCCGGGGGATCGCGCGGCTCCGCGACGGCGTGACGGTCGACGCCGCGCGGGCGGATCTCGCGCGGCTGCTGCCGACGGTTCCGGTGGTGTATCCGGGCCGTCTCACCGCGGACGGGATTCGCCTGACGCACATGCAGCCCGTGGTGCGGCCGTTGCGCGACGTGGTGGTCGGCGACGTCGGCAAGATTCTGTGGGTGGTGTTGGGCGCGGCGGCGGTGTTGCTGGCCATCGCCTGCGCCAACGTGGCGAACCTGTTCCTGGCGCGCGCCGAGGGCCGGCAGCGGGAGCTGGCGGTGCGGCGTGCGTTAGGCGCGGGGCGCCTGAGCGTGCTCGGCGAGTTTCTGATGGAGGCCGGCCTGGTGGCGGCGCTGGGTGCCGCGTTAGGCATTGCCTGCGCGCTGGCCGCGGTGCGCGTGCTGGCGGCCGCCGGAGCGGCGAGCAGCGTGCCCCGGTTAGGCGACGTGCGCGTGGACGTGGTGGTGATCGTCGTGGCGGTGGCCGCCGCGGCCCTGGCCGCGTTCCTCGTGAGCCTCGTGCCCCTGGCGCGGACGCGGACGCTCACGCTGTCCGCGGTGCTCGGCGCGACCGGAGCGGGCGCGTCCGGCGGACGCGCCCGCTCCGGCGCGCGCCGAGCGCTGGTGATCGCGCAGGTGGCGCTGGCGCTGGTGCTGCTGGCGGGCGCCGGGCTCCTGGCGCGCAGCTTTGCCGCGCTGCGCGCCGTGGATCCCGGCTTCCTCCCGGATCACGCGCTCGCGTTCCGCGTGGCGATGCCCACCGTCGAGTATCCGGCCGCCGGCGACGTCGCGCGCCTGGTGGCGCAGATCTCGGATTCGCTCGCCGCGCTGCCGGGCGTGCGGGCGGCCGGCGTGGCCACCAAGCTTCCGTTAGTCGACGAGAGCCGGCAGGACAGCGCGGTGTTCGTCGAGGACCGGCCGCCCAAGCCCGGTACCATCCCCGGCATCCACTCCATGGTGTTCGTGACGCCGGGCTACTTCCAGGCGATGGGGATCCCGCTCGTCGCGGGACGAGTGTTCGACCGCATCGATGGATCCATGGATCCCGCGAAGCGCCCGCGCGAAGTGGTGGTGAGCGAGGCGTTCGCCCAACGCTACTGGAACGCCGTGTCGCCCGTCGGCCGCCGCATTCGCATGAACGTGTCCGACCCCTGGTCGACGATCATCGGCGTGGTGGGCAGCGTGCGCGATGCCGGCCTCGATCAGCCGCCCACCGAAAGCGTGTACCTGCCGCTCGAGACACTCAACGTCGCCGGGATGGCGTGGGCTCCGAGGAACGTCGCGTTCGTGGTGCGGACGAGCGGCGACGAGTCCGGGCTGGTCGCTCCGGTTAGGCGGATCGTGGCCGCGATCGCACCGGCGTTGCCGGTCTATGCGCTGACACCCGTGCGCGCGGTGGTCACGCGCGCCGAGGCGCGCACCACGTTCACGCTGACGATTCTCGGGATCGCCGC
The DNA here is from genome assembly GCA_025449955.1 of Gemmatimonadaceae bacterium. Classification (GTDB taxonomy): domain Bacteria; phylum Gemmatimonadota; class Gemmatimonadetes; order Gemmatimonadales; family Gemmatimonadaceae; genus JADGGM01. The sequence goes on along the minus strand of JANWIK010000050.1, from coordinate 1,346 downwards.
GCTCATCGCGATGTGCATCGGCGCGGTGGGGATCTACGGCGTGATCGCGTATCTGGTGAGCCTCAGGACGCGCGAGATCGGCGTGCGGATGGCGCTCGGCGCGGAACCGGCGCAGGTGCGGCGGATGATCACGCGCCACGCGCTCACCGACGCGGGATTGGGGGTTGCCGCCGGTCTCGCCGGCGCCGCCGCGCTCACGCGGGTCCTCGGCTCGGTGTTGTTCGGCGTGAGTCCAACCGATCCGCTCACGTTAGGCGGAGCCGCCGTCGTGTTGATCGCGACCGCCGTGGCGGCGAGCTGGGTGCCGGCGCGGCGCGCGGCCGGACTCGAGCCGTCCATCGCCTTGCGCGTGGAGTGAGGCGAACGACCGACTGATTGGAGGCGCGACATGACCGCTCTCATCGTGTTGGCGTATCTGGGTGGCGTGATGACCATCGCCAGCCCGTGCATTCTGCCCGTGGTGCCGCTCGTGCTGTCGCGCAGCGGCCGGCCGCTGGTGCGCGACCTTCTGCCGATGCTCGCCGGCATGGCGCTCATGTTCGCCGCGGTCGCGTCGGTGGCGACGCTCAGCGCGGCGTGGCTCGTGCGCGCGAGCGAGGGCGGCCGCGTCGTCGCGTTGGTTCTCCTGGCGATCGTGGGCGTGAGCCTGCTGGTCCCGCGCGTGGCCGCGGCGCTGGCCACGCTGCCGGTTCGGTTAGGCACGCGGCTCGATCGCGCCGCCGCGGCCCGCGCGCCGCGCATGCTGGGCAACGGCATCATCGGTGCCGCGATCGCGCTGCTCTGGGCGCCGTGCGCCGGACCCATTCTGGGCCTCGTCGTCGCACTGGCGGCCGCGGGCGGCCCGGGCGTGCGGCCGACAACGCTCTACCTGGCGTTCGCCGCCGGTGCGGCGACCTCGCTCGCCGTGGTCCTCGCCGCGAGCGGACGGGTGCTCGCGCGGATCAAGGGCGCCGGCCGTGTGGACACGTGGGTGCGTCGTGCGTTAGGCGCGGCGACGCTCGCCGTCGTGCTGCTGCTCGCGTCGGGGCGCGATGCACAGGTGTTCGCGCGCGCGGGCATCGGCACCGCGCCGGCCGAAGCGCGCCTCGTCGCGCTGTTCCACCCCGCCGACCGCGCGTCCGTGCCTAACGTAGCGGCGCCGGCCAAGCCCGTTGCGCCGCCGCCGTTGCCGCCGCTCGCGGCGCAGGGCTCGTTCCCCGGCTTTGCCGGCGGCGGCCCGTGGATCAACTCGCCCGCGCTCACGCCGGAGTCGCTCAAGGGCAAGGTGGTGATGGTCGATTTCTGGACCTTCCTCTGCTACAACTGCCTCAACGCGCTGCCCCACGTGGAAGCGCTCGAGGCCAAGT
>JANWIK010000049.1 GCA_025449955.1 Gemmatimonadaceae bacterium | reverse complement strand
CGCGCCCGTTGGCGCGCGCTTCCCTGATTCTAGAACAGGACCTGCCAATGCAGATACCACAACTCCGTCGGGTTCCCCGTTAGGCCACCTTTGGGCGTCGTCTTCTGGTAGTCGAGCGAGAACGACGTCTTGGGCGTGGTGTCCCAGAAAATGCCGCCCACCAGGAATTCCTGGTATCCGTTCGACGTGTTGCTCGGCGTGAAGTGGTCGTAGCGCGCGAGAATGCCGATCGACGGCACCTTGCCGTGGTTCTTGCCCCACTCCAAGGGGCGCAGCACGGCGAAGCCGTCGTACAGCTTGCCGGTCGTCGTCGTCACCACCTGATCGAGGGCGTCTTCGCTGCCGGCGTCGGAGTCATCCTTCTTCTCCGCCCACTCCGCGCCTAACTGAGCGCGGCGGTCCTTGATGCCCACGAACAAACCGTAGCGGTTCTTCGCCAGGCCGCTCGAGATCGGATTGGTCGGATCGTTGACGAACGAGCTGGCATTGTTCCCGAAGTAGCCCCACGGCGAGATGGTGAAGGTCTTGAAGTAGCTGTCCGTCGCGCCGAAGGGTGTGAGGGACAAGCGCAGCGCGAAGTCCTTGAAGCTGTTTGCCTCGGGCGCCTGATAGCCCGCGCCGTTGGTGATGGTGCCGTAGATCTCGCCTAACTTGTGCGGCAGCGTGAGCTGCGTCGCCGCGCCTAAATCCGCCGACGAGAAGAAGCTCAGCCGGTCCAGCGACGTCTTGCTGACCCACCGCGGCCAGAAGCCTTCCTCGTGGTCGATCACGACCGTGTGCAGCATACCGAACCGCGCCAGCGCCGAGAATCCGTTCGAGTCGGGCAACGCGTAGTCCCACTGCAGGTAGGCGTACTTGAGCCGCACGAACCATCCCTGATACGCCTGCTGGTCCGTCTGGCCTTGCTGGATGTCCGTCGTGATGCGGACGCTCATCCGCTTGCCCGCCGGCATCTTGAACGTCAGGTACGCACGCTCGATGTCGAACTTGTTCGCGTGGCTGCCGCCGTTCGCCTTTTCGGACGCGGCGTCGGTTTCGTATTGATAGTTGCCGAACAGCCAGCCGGAGAAATCGAGCGCCGGTGTCTTGGGCTTGGTCGCCGTGGTGTCGGCCTTCGTGGTGTCTTTCTGGTATTGCTGGGCGCGTGCCATCGGCACGGCCAGCAGCGTCGCCGCGGCTACGGCGAGCAACGAGCGAAACGTGGGCATGGAGTCGAGTTAGTGGGTGGGTGCAGGGATCGAGTGAGGACTAACGGGCAGCGACGTTGACCTCGTTGAGCCGCTTGTCGAGCATCGCCACCATGGATGCCGGCAGCGGCGCGTAGTCGAGCGACGGCGCTTCCTTCTCCCCGTCGTGAATTGCCCAACGGAGGAAGTCCACCAGCTGCTTGCCCTTCTTGGCGTCGGCCGGGTTCTTGTACAACAGCACCCAGGTGAACGACGAGATCGGATACGCGGCGCGCCCCGGTGCGTTCACGATCGAGATGCGGAAGTCCGTATTCTCGGGCAGCTTCGCCGAGGCGCCGGCAGCCGCTTCCGTCACGCCGTCAATGGTCGGCGCGACCCACTGGCCGGCGGCATTCTTGATCAGCGCCACGGGCAGTTTGTTCTCCTTCGCGTACGACAGCTCGACGTAGCCGATCGCGCCCGGCGTCTGCTTCACCTGCCCGGTGACGCCTTCGCTGCCCTTGCCGCCTAACCCAACCGGCCAGTTGATCGACTGCGCCTTACCCGGTCCGCTCGCCCACGCCGGGCTCACGGTGGCCAGGTAGTCGGTGAAGATGTACGACGTGCCGCTCCCGTCGGACCGATGCACGACCACGATGTCCGAACCCGGCAGCGTGACGCCGGGATTCAATGCGGTGATCGACGCGTCGTTCCACTTCGTGACCTTGCCCAAATAGATGTTCGCCAGCACGTCGCCCGTGAGTCGAAGCGGCTGCTTCACATCCGGCAGGTTGTACGTGATGGCGACCGCGCCTAACACGGTGGGGATGTGCAGGATCGGACCGCCCTTGGCCTTCGACATCTGATCATCGGTCATCGGACCATCCGACGCCCCGAAGTCGACCGTCTGGTCGGACAGCTGGCGAATCCCGCCGCTCGAACCGATGGACTGATAGTTGATTTTGACGCCGGTTTTCTCGGCATAGATCGACGCCCACTTCGAGTAGATCGGGTAGGCGAAGCTGGATCCGGCTCCAGTGAGGTCGGCGCCCTGCGCGATTGCGGCCGAAGTGCTGACCGCCACGGCCGTGAGGCCCAAGGCGACGGCACGCATGAAGCTGTGACTCACGAGTAGCTCCTCTCAAGTTGGTGTATGGAACGGTGCATCGACGGCGTAACGCAACGACCGTGGACGTGTCACGGTCGGGTCACGCCGTGCTCGGTCGCGGGCGTCGCGTCCGTGGGAGAGGACATGGTTGGGACCTGGCTGCGTGGCACCGCCGCGGGTCAATCGCCAGCGGCGCAGGCCGTGCATCAGCACCGCGTGCGCGGCGCCATCCAGGGCATCGGCCCCCGACGCATCCACGCGCAAGAGCCACACGCTGTTAGGCAGGGACTCGCACCGATGCAGCGCGTCGATGAGCGCGGCAATGGAGACGCGCCCGGCGAGATAGACCGTCGCGCTGTGCGGGTGCGCTTCGACGGTGACGTGCATGGCGTTCGGCATACATTCACTCCGCTACGGACGGATGAATGCATGCCTCCCGCGGATCACGCTCCCGAAGTCGCTCCGGTCACGGGCCGGTAACAGCGTACGGCCGCGAATCGTGCATCTCGGCTTCGGACGGCATTGCGGGGCCGGCGGGGAAAAACGCACGCACCGTCGTGCCCCGCCCGGGCGCACTGTCGGCTTCCACGCGTCCCGCGTGTGCCTCCACGAGGTGGCGCACGATCGCCAGGCCCAGGCCCGTGCCGCCCGCGTCGCGCGACCGGCCCGGATCCACACGATAGAAGCGCTCGAAAATACGCGACAGGTGCTCGGGCGCGATGCCGATCCCCGAGTCGCGCACGCCCACCCACGCGCCCGCATCGCCGCTGCCTAACGCTGTGAACACGGACACCGTGCCCCCGGCCGGGGTGTAGCGCACCGCGTTGTCGATCAGGTTGGTGAGCACCTGGCGCAGCGCCGTGGGGTCGGCGTACACCGTGGGGGCGCGCGGATCGACGGCCGTCTCGAGCGTTACCGCGTTATCGGCCCGCGCCCGCCGCGCAGCCGAGAAAATGTCGTCGGCCATCGCGGCCACGTCCACCGCGCTCGGGTTCGGGCGCCACCCGCCCGATTCGATGCGCGACAGATCGAGCAGGTCGTCCACGATGCGGCGCATGCGTTCGGCGTTGACGCGAATCGCCTCGACGAATTGCGTCCGTTGGGCGGCCGGCAGATCGTCGGTCACCAGCGTTTCGGCAAAGCCGCCGATCACGGTGAGCGGCGTCTTGAGCTCATGCGACACATTGGCCACGAAATCGCGGCGCACCGCCTCGAGACGCCGCGTGGCCGTCAAGTCGAGGAGCGCGAGCACCGCGCCGCCGTCGCCTAACGGACGGGCCGTGATCGAGAGCGTGCGCTCCTGGATCACGGTCTCGCTCGGCCCGCTCGGCTGGCCGGCCAGCGCGGCCGCCAACGCTTCGCGCAGCAGCGCGTCGCGCGGCAGCAGGTCGGCCGAGAAGGGCACCGGACGGTCGGCGCGCAGCAGGCGGCGCGCGCTGTCGTTGAGCCGCATCACGTTGCGGTGCGCATCCACGGCCAACAATCCCTCGTGCAACGACTCGATCGCCGCGGCCAGCAGGTCCTGCTCGGCTTGCAGCTCGCGGAGTCGGGCCGCCAGCTGCTCCGCCATCCGGTGCATCGCCGTGCCCAAGTCGCCCACTTCGCCGGTCGCGGAGAGCGACGGCCGCCGTGCGAGGTCGCCCGCGGCCAACGATCGCGCCACGTCGCGCAGCTCGACGATGGGTTGCGTCACGGCGCGCGAGAACGCGAACGTGAGCGCCAATGCCGCCGCGAGCGCGATCAGCGCCGAGAGCAGCACGTCATTGCGGGCGCTCGACACGATGTCGCCTAACTGCGCCGTGCTCACCGACACACGCGCCACGCCGAGCGCGGATCGAACGGCCACATAGAGCTCGGTGTCGCCGCGCGACGGACTCGCGCGCGTCGCGACACCGGTGCCGGCCGCCCGCGCGGCCGCGACCTCGGGACGCGTCGCGTGATTTTCCAGGTGCGGCAGCGCGTCGTCGGCGAACTCCGAGTCGCCGATCACGCGTCCATCGGAGGCGATCAGTGTGACGCGGTGGCCGAGCGCGCCGCCGGCGGTGTGGGCGAGGGCTTCGGCGTCTGCGTTAGGCTGTTGCGCCCACTCGGTCGCGAGGAGTTGCGCCTCGCGGGTGAGCTGGTCCGTCTCGCGCGCCGTGAGCTCGCGCGCCAACCGCTGGCCGCTGATCGCGACCACGAGAATGGCCAGAACCGTAATGACGAGCGCGAAGCCCGCGAACAGGCGGCGCGCGAGTCTCACGTCAACGCGCGCGGCGTTCGCAACCGGTACCCGAACCCGCGCACCGTTTCAATGAGATCCGATGCCGCGCCGAGCTTGGCGCGCAGCCGCTGAATGTGCATGTCGACCGTGCGCGTCTGAATGTCGGGTGCCGCGTCCCACACCGTCTCGAGCAAGTGCGAGCGACCCTGCACGCGCCCCCGGCGCTCGGCCAGCGTGAGGAGCAGCCGGTATTCGGTGGGCGTGAGCTCCACATCTTGCGTGTCCACGCTCACGCGATGCGCGGCGCGGTCGATGGCGATCGGTCCGATGACCAACCGGTCGGCGGCCGCGTTCCCGCCGGCGGACACCCGCCGCAAAATCGCGCCCACCCGCAGCACCAGCTCCTGCGGGCTGAAGGGCTTGGTGAGATAGTCGTCCGCGCCTAACAGAAGGCCGCGGATGCGGTCCGCTTCCTCGCGCCGCGCGGTGAGCAGCAACACCGCCACGTGCCGCGTCGAGTCGGACGCGCGCAGCTGCTCGAGCACGTCGAAGCCCGACATGCCGGGCAGCATGAGATCGAGGACGATGAGCGCCGGATGCTCGTCGCGCGCCATGCCCAGCGCATCGGCGCCGGTGGACGCCGTGGAGACGCGATACCCGGTTTTTGCCAGGTGATAGGCGACGAGCCCGACGATATCCGGCTCATCGTCGACGACGAGGACGCGCTCGCCCGATGCGGGCGTCACGGCGGCGGTCATTGCGATCTGTCCTCCGCGAACTCCAGGTACATGGGACGGACGGTCCTCTCGTATTCCTTCAGAATCTCCTCCACCGGACGGCCAGGTCGAACGCAACGACCAACGACCTCATCGTTCGCTTCGCCTTGAATGCTGATCGCCTCGCCGGGCCGCGCAAAGTGGAGGCTCTGTCACGGAGATGTACCGAACAATCGTTGCGTCGGCGAAGGAGCGCCAGACCGAGTGCCGCACCTTCGCCTACCGGCCGCGGCCGGTCGTTAAGTTCAGCACCATGCGTGCTTTGGTAAAGATCGGCCTCGGCTTGCTCGCGGTGCTTTTTCTCGTGTCACCCGCGCTCGCGCAGGCGACCGATTCGACCGAGATCGTCGTCGCCGCTACCACCGACGTGCACGGGCGGATCCTCGGCTGGGACTACTACGCAAATCGGCCGGATTCAATGCGCGGATTGTCGCGCGCCGCCACGATCGTTGATTCGGTGCGCGCGGCCAACCCAAATCGCGTCGTGCTCGTGGACGCGGGCGACCTGTTGGAGGGCAACCCGTTCGCCTACGTGGCAGCGCGCGTGCGCCAGGAGCCGGTGCATCCGGTGATCGCCGCGATGAATGCGATGCACTACGACGCCGCGGTCATCGGCAACCACGATTTCAACTACGGACTGCCGTTCCTCGAGCGGGCGATTGCCAAGGCGCGTTTTCCGTTTCTCGCGGCGAACGCCGTGGCGCCGTCGGGCAAGGCCGCGTTCTCGTCGTGGCGTATCGTTAGGCGGGGAGCCGTGCCGGTGGGCATCGTGGGCGCCACCACGCCCGGGTCGAATTTCTGGGACCACGACAACCTGCACGGCCGTCTCGTCATTCGGGACATCGTGCCCGCGGTGCGCACGGCAGTACGCGCGGCGCGCCGGGCGGGCGCTGACGTGGTCGTCGTCGCGCTGCACTCCGGTCTCGACGAGCCGTCGAGCCACGACACGGCGGCCACACACCTGCCGAGCGAAAACGTCGCAGCTCGCGTGGCGCGCGAGGTGCCGGGCATCGATCTCCTCGTGTACGGACATTCGCACCGCGAGATGGCCGACACCGTGGTGAACGGCGTGCTGATGATGCAGCCCAACAACTGGGCGACGAGCGTCGGCATCGCGCACCTTGCCCTTCGCCGCGAGGGCGCGGGCAAGTGGGCCGTCTCGCGGAAGTGGTCGTCGCTGGTGCGTTCCGTTGGGCATGCCGAATCGCCGGCGATCGTGGCCGCCGTATCCGCGGCGCACAGCGCGACGATCCGCTATGTGGAAACGGCGATCGGCCGCACGGCCGTCGCCTGGCATAGCGATTCCGCGCGCGTGCGCGACACGCCGCTCATCGACTTCGTGCTCGACGTGGAACGGCAGGCCACGCACGCCGAGCTCGCGTCCACTTCCGCATTCTCGCTCGATGCGTCGCTCGACTCCGGCGCCATCACCATCGCCGAGGTCGCCCGCCTCTATCCGTATGACAACACGCTCAAAGCGGTGCGGATCACCGGCAAGCAGCTGCGCGACTATCTGGAGTTCAGCGCGCGATACTTCGGACGCGTTGGCTCGGACGAGCCCGCGGTGAATCCGCGCATTCCCGGATACAACTTCGACATCGTGTCCGGCGCTTCGTATACCATTGATGCGTCGCGCCCGATCGGGTCGCGCATCACCGCGCTCACGGTTCGCGGGAAGACGGTTGCCGATGGCGACACGTTCACGATGGCGGTGAACAACTATCGGCAATCGGGAGGCGGCGGATACGCGATGTTGCGCGGCGCGCCGGTGGTGTTCGACGGCCAAACAGAAATCCGCCAGCTGCTGATCGACGCCGTCAAGCGTCGCGGCCGGCTGGATCCCGCGGCGTCAGCCGCGCCTAACTGGTCGCTCGTGCCGGCCGCCGCTCGCGATTCGGCATATGCGGCGATGCACAGGCAGCCGCGCGAGGGCGACGTCGCGTCCCGCGACAGCGGCGGATCGCGCGTCATGCGAGTCCGCAAAGAACCGCCGCAATTGCCGGTGCACCTGACGATGCCGGCCGATTCCGCGGTGCACTATGTCCGGCTGCGCATCATTTCGACTAACGACTTTCACGGTGCACTGGACCCGGTGTCCGAGGCAGGCGGGTCGCGCGGCGGCGCAGACGCCATGGCGGCGACGATCGACCGCGCGGAGCGCGACTGCGCGCCGCCTTCGTGCGCCACGCTGCTCGTGGACGCGGGCGACCTGTTCCAGGGATCGGCCGCCTCGAATCTCGCGTACGGCGCGCCCGTCGTCACGCTCTACAACCAGTTAGGCTACGCGGCCGCGGCCATCGGCAACCACGAATTCGATTGGGGCGTCGACACGCTGCGTGCGCGCATGAAGGACGCGCATTTTGCGATGCTTGCCGCCAACGTGCGCGATCGGAGCGGGCGCACGCCGTCGTGGGCGCGCGACGACACGGTCATTGCCCGCGGCGCGCTCCACATCGGCGTCATCGGCGTCATCGGCCCCGAGACGTATCACAGCATCATGCCGGCGCGCGTGACGGACCTGCGGTTCGACGATCCGGCGCCGATCATCGACTCGCTGGCCCGATCGCTTCGGGCGCGCGGCGTGGACGCCGTGGTCGTGCTCGCCCACAGCGGCGCGTTTTGCGACGACGGCGGCGAGACCGGTTGTCACGGCGCGATCATCGACCTCGCCAAACGCCTAACGGAACCGGTCGACGCCATCGTGTCGGGGCACACCCATTCGCTGGTCGACACGCGCGTGGACCGTGTGCCGGTGGTGCAGGCGCGGTCGTCGGGCCGCGCGGTCGCGGTGCTCGACCTCGCCATCGCGCCGGCGGCGGCCCGCGACTCGGTGCTCTCCCAGGTGGTGCTCGACGCCACCGCGGACGGCGATCCGCCGCCGGCTGCCGATTCGATTGTCCGGGCGGCCGACGCCCGCGTCGCCACCCTCGACGAGCGCCCGGTGGCCGCGCTCGCGGCGGCGATGCCACGCACGGGCTCGCAGTACGCGTTAGGCGATCTCATTGCCGATGCCCAACGATGGGCGGGAAAAGCCGACGTCGCGGCCGTCAACAACGGCGGCATCCGCCAGGATCTGCCTGCCGGCACCGTCACCTGGGGCGCGCTCTTCTCCGTGCAACCATTTGCCAACACGCTGCGCCGCATCACGGTGCCCGGTAGCGCGCTCCGCGCCTACCTGGAGACCGTCGTGAGCGCCGCCGGACAGCCGCGATCCCACGTCAGCGGCGTCACGCTGGCCTTCGACATCGCGCGCCCGGCGGGATCACGCCTCGTGTCGGCGCATCTCAGCGGCGGCGGCGAGTTGCGCGACGACGCTCGATACACGATCGTCCTCAACGACTTCATGGCGACCGGCGCCGACGGGCGCATCCTGACGCAGGCGGCCATCGCCGATGAGCCGATCGAGCCCGACGATCTCGACGCGCTCGTGTCGTACGTGTCGTCGCGGCCGCAGCCGGTCGTTGCACCACGGGACTCCCGCATCACGATCTCGCACCCATGACCGACCGACTCATCGTGTTCGTGAACGCCGCGCGTGTCGACGTTCCGCCATCCGCCACGGCGCTCGACGCCGTCCGCGCGTGGAACGCCGACGCGGCATCCGACGTGGAGCAGGGCACGCGGTCGATCACCGACAGCCGCGGACTCGTGCTCGCGTCGGAGTCGCCGCTCTACTCGGGTGCGATCATGCGCGTCGTCGCGGTCCGCGACCGCGCGTCGGACGACGCCGACCTCCTCCACTGACGTGCCGACACTCACCCGGGAGCTGCTGCGTGCGCTGCCCAAGGCGGAGCTCCACTGTCACCTCGACGGCAGCATTCGCCCGTCGACGCTCATTGAGTTAGGCCGCGAATACAAGCAGCCCATGCCGGCGCCCGACGCCGACGCGCTCGCCGAGCACATGGTGGTGCGCGATGCCCACAATCTCGAGGATTACCTCGCGCGGTTCGGCACCACGCTCTCGGTGCTGCAGCATGCCGACGCACTGGAGCGGGTGGCGTACGAGCTGATCGAGGACGCGGCGCACGACGGCGTCCGCTACATCGAGATGCGCTACGCGCCGGTGCTCAACACCCGCGCCGGCCTTTCGTTAGGCGAGACGGTGGACGCGACGCTCCGCGGCATCGCCCGCGGCGAGCGCGACCACGGCACCCGCGGCCGCGTGATTGTGTGCGGCCTCCGGCAGCTCTCGCCCCAGGTGTCGTTGGAGTTGGCGCGCGTGGCGGTCGCCTACCGCGACCGCGGCGTGGTCGGCTTCGATCTGGCCGGCGCCGAGCGCGACCACCCCGCCCGCGACCACGCCGAGGCGTTCGCGCTCGCGCACCGCAACGATCTGGCGCTCACCGTCCACGCCGGCGAAGGCGACGGCCCGGGCTCCGTTAGGCAAGCGGTCCACGACTGCGGCGCCGATCGGCTGGGACACGCCACCCGGTTGATCGAGGACGACCGCCTCACCCGCTTCGTGAACGACCGCCGCATCGCCCTCGAGGTCTGCATCACGAGCAACGTGCAGACGCGCGCCGTGGCCAGCTACGATGCACATCCGGTGCGCCAGTACTTCGATCGCGGGCTCAACGTGGTGCTCAACACCGACAATCGCCTGATGAGCGGCACCACCCTCACCGACGAGTACTGGCACGCGGCACACCGCCTCGGCTTCACGTTCGAGGAGCTCGCGACCATCGCGCGCAACGGCTTCGCGAGCGCGTTCGCCCCGTGGGCCGACCGCACGGCCATGCTCGCCGACGCCGATCGCGAGATCGCGCGGCTCGCCGCGTGTCCGTGACCGCGATCGCCGCGCAGAACGCCGCCGATCGCGCCGTCGCAGCGTTAGGCGAGCGCCTCGCCGGATGGTCGCCCCGCGTGGCGCTCATCCTGGGCTCCGGGCTCGGCCGCCTCGCCGCGCGCATTGTAGCCTCGCTCGACATTGCCTTCGCCGACGTGCCCGGCTTCCCGGGCGCCGGTGTCCGCGGGCATTCGGGCCGCGTCGTGGCCGGCACGCTCGAGGATGTCCCGGTGCTCGCCTTCGCGGGCCGATGGCACCTCTACGAGGGCTATGACCCTGCTGTCGCGGCGTTGCCCGTGCGCGTCGCGCACGCGTTGGGCGCGCGATCGCTGTTCGTGAGCAACGCCGCCGGCGGGATTCGACGGACGCTGCGCGCCGGCGACCTCATGATCGTGCGCGACCACATCAATTTCACGTGGCGCAATCCGCTCGCCGGGCCGGCGGCCCTGAACGAGACACGATTCCCCGACATGTCGGCGCCATACGATGCGGATTTGATCGCCGCCCTCCGCGCCGCCGGCGCCTCGGCCGGCATCGCGTTAGGCGAGGGCGTCTACGCCGCGGTGCTCGGTCCCTCGTACGAGACGCCGGCCGAGATCCGCATGCTGGAGCGGTTGGGCGCCGACGCCGTCGGCATGTCGACCGTGCCCGAAGTGATCGCCGCGCGCGCGTTGGGCCTGCGCGTGGCCGGCGTGTCGGTGATCACCAACCCCGCCGCCGGGATGGGCGGCGAGCCTCTCGACCACGCCGGGGTTCTCGCCGCGGGCGAGCGCGCCGGCGGCGACTTCGAGAAGGTCGTGCGGGCCTTTCTCCGCCGCGCGTTCGCGCCCCCGGCCAACCGTTAGGCGAAGTGGTTGAGCGGCCCGCGGCCGGCGCCCAGACCCGGCGCGCCCGCGATCGCGCGGTGCACGAAGTCGAGCGACGTCTCCACGGCACGCTCGAGCGGCACGCCTAACGCAAGGTGCGCCGCGATCGCCGCCGAGAGCGTGCAGCCCGTCCCATGCGTGTGGCGCGTGTCGATGCGCCGGTGGCGGAACATGCGCACCGCGTTCCGGTCGCCGTCGAACAACACGTCCACCACCTCGTCCCCATCCACGTGGCCGCCCTTCACCAGCGCCGCCCGCGCGCCCTCGGCCACCAACCGGCGCGCCGCGCGCTCCTGATCCGCCGGCGATGCCACGTCCTCGCCGGTCAGCACCATTGCCTCGCCCGCGTTAGGCGTAATGAGGTCGCACACCGGCACCAGCGCCGAGCGCAGCGCGCCCACCGCGGCGCGCTCCAGCAGCGCGTCGCCCGACGACGCGACCATCACCGGGTCGAGCACATACGGATGCAGACCGTGCGCCCGGATGGCCGACGCGACCGCGGCGATCACATCCGACGTGCCCAGCATTCCGGACTTGAGCGCGTCGGGTCGGAGATCGGCCGCGACCGCCTCGATCTGCGCCGCCACGAGCGTCGCCGGCATCGCCGTCCATTGGCGCACGCCGTTCGTGTTCTGCGCCGTCACCGCCGTGATGGCCGACGTCCCGAACAGCCCGAAGCGGTGAAATGTCTTGAGGTCGGCCTGAATCCCGGCGCCGCCGCCCGAGTCGGACCCTGCGATCGTGAGCACAACGCGCATCGGCGTATGATGCCCCTCGCCGGGTCGCCCAACAACCGGCCGAGTGACGCGCACGACGCTGGACCGTCAGCCTACGCAGGCTGCTTCAGCGCCCAACCCAAGTCCGCCCCCGCCACCGGGTTCGTCATGAATACGCCGCGCACAAACGTCTTGATCATTGCCGACCAGCTCGATGGCGCCCATGCCCTGAGCCAACGTCTGGAGCCCGGCGACGCCCTCACGCCGGGCTTCGAGGTCCTGCAGCCGCCGCTCGCGCCGGCCGAAGGGATCTCCCGCCTGGCACGCGGCGGAGTCGACGTGCTGGTGCTCGACGTGACCGGATCCGCCGAGTTGGGGCTCGACACCGTACGCCGTGCGCGCGTCGAAGCCCCCGACATCCCGGTCGTGATGCTCGCCCCGCCGGGCACGTCCAACGAGTCGATCGGCATCCGCGCCGCCGAAGCCGGCGCCCAGGACGTCGTCACACGCGATCAGCTGGACGCCGGCGACCTCCGGCGCGTGCTGCGCTACGCCATCGAGCGCCACCGTCTGCAGGCCACGCTGCGGCAGCTCGCCCTGAGCGACGAGCTCACCGGACTCTACAATCGGCGCGGGTTCCTCGCCCTTTGCGAGCACCACCTCAAGCTCGCCCACCGCATGCGCGGGCTCATGCTCGCCGTCGTCGACATCGATCGCTTGCGCGACATCAACGAGCGTTTCGGCCGCGAGGAAGGCGACCGTGCGATCGTGACGGCCGCCAGTGCGCTCCGCACGACGTTCCGCGCATCGGACGTCGTGTGCCGCCTCGCCGGCGACGATTTCGCGACACTCGTGCTCGATGCCACGGATGACGCACTGCACGCGGTGGCGCCCCGTCTCCGCTCGTGCGTCGAGCGGCAGAACGCCGCCCAACGCGACCGCGCCTATGCGCTCTCGCTCACCATGGGCGTGGTCCGCTTCGAGCCGCACGCCGTGCCGCCGATCGAAGAGCTCCTCGTCCGCGCCGGCGAAGAGCTCGCCGCCCGCAAGGCCGCGCGCGTCGCCTAACGGCGCGGCAGGCCTTTCACCCGGTTCTGGAAGTCGTGGAACCCGGGCGCGTCTTGCGTTAGGCCCCGCAGAATGGCGGGGTCGATCTGGTCGATCAGGTGCTCCGTGTCCGCGATGCGGCTCTCTTCCGTCGGGTGCGTGGCGAACCACGTTTCCACCGTCGACGGATTCGACTGCCGCTCCTGCAGCAGCTTCTGAAACATCGACGGGAGACCGTGCGGATCGATCCCGGCGCGCGTCACGTAGGTCACCGCGCTCTCATCGGCCTGCTGCTCGTCCTGCCGGCTGAACTTCGAGAACACGGCGTTGCCCGCCACGTTGATCGCGGCGCCCGTCGTCGGATCGCTGCACACGTTGGTCAGAATGCAGCCCACGGCCAGGCCCAAGCTGGCGCCCTGCTGCTTCTCAATTAGCTTCACCGAGTGGCGGTGGATCACGTGCCCAATCTCGTGGCCCAGCACGCCCGCCAACTCATCCATCTTGTCCGCCTGCTCGATCAGTCCCCGATTGACGTAGATGTACCCGCCGGGAAGCGCGAACGCGTTCACGTCCTGGCTGTTCACCACGAAGAAGTGCCACTCCAAGTTCCGATTGTCAGACAGCTTCGCGATCGAATCGCCAAGCGTGTTCACGTACCGATTGACTTCCGCGTCCTGAATGATCGGTAGCTGTTTGTTGACGTCCTCCGACTGCTGCTCGCCGAGCTGCACCTCCTGTTGCGTCGACATGGTCGCGCATGCGCAGAGCACGAGAATCAGTCCGCCCCATCCGAGTCGCCGCATGTCCTGCCCCCGGTTTTCGAATTGACAGAGCGTCTGGGCAAGAGCTGTTCCGCTCGCTTCGCAACCCACGGACGTGACGCTGCTTAGCGAAGCCCGCGACCTCAAGCGTCGCAAAGCGCGCGAGCGACAAACGCGCTTCGTCGCCGAAGGCGTGCGCACCGTGGAAGAACTGCTTCGCTCACCGATCCATCTCGTGGGTGCGCTCGTCTCACCGGCGCTCGCCGAAACGCCGCGAGGGTCCGCGTTGCGCGAAACGATTCGCGCGTCGGGTGTCCCGCTCCTCGAGGTGAGCGAGCGTGACTTCGCGAGCGCATCGAGCACCGATTCACCGCAAGGGATCCTCGTGGTCGCCGACATCCCACGACGCGACGCGTCGCAGCTCGCGTTCGGCGACCAGCCGCGCGTGTTGGTCCTGGATGCGGTGCAGGATCCCGGAAACGTCGGCACCCTGGTTCGGACGGCGGCTGCGTTGGGCGCCGACGTCACGCTGGCGATGCCCGAGACCGTTGACCTCTGGAACGCCAAAGTCGTCCGTAGCGCAATGGGTGCGCTGTTCCGGCATTCGGTGCTGGCCTGCACGTGGCAGGAATTCGATGCCATTCGTGCCGCCCACCGATTGTCCTGTTGGGCCGCCGACGTATCCGGCGAACCAGTCGAGCGCGTCGAGGATTCACAGTCGATCGCCCTCGTCGTCGGGAACGAGGGCGCAGGCATCTCGTCCGAAGCGCAACGCCGCGCCGATCGACGCATCGCGATCCCGATAGCGGCGGACGTCGAGTCGCTCAACGTTGCCGTGGCCGCTGGGATTCTCCTCTACCAACTCCGTCCGTGATGCAAGCGTCTGCCGCCACAGGTTCGATCATGCCGGGCGTGTTCGCCTTCGTACTCGGCGCAGTCGTCGGGTCGTTCCTGAACGTGTGCGTTGCGCGCTGGCCCAAAGAGTTGTCGGTTGTGAGTCCGCGCTCGCGGTGTCCGCGCTGCGGACATCAAATCACGTGGTGGGAGAACGTGCCGTTAGTGAGTTGGGTGCTGTTGCGCGGCAAGTGCCACGGCTGCAAGCAACCGATCTCCGCTGTGTATCCGTTGGTCGAATTGGTCGTGGCGCTCGGCTGGCTCGCGGCCATGCTGCAATTCGGTCCCACGCTCACCGCGCTGCGCGTGGCCATTTTCGGGACGATTCTACTCGGCATCATGCTCACCGACGCGACCGCGTACGTGATTCCGGACGGATTTACCGCGTTCGGGTTGGTGTGGGCTCTCGTGATGGCGATCGCGGCCGCCGTGATGCGCGAAACTTCGGTGTTCGCCAACCTGTATGATTCAGCAATAGGGGCGTGTGTCGGAGCCGGTTTGATCGCCATCGTCGGTTGGCTGGGCGAAATGGCGTTCAAGAAGGAAGCAATGGGCTTTGGTGACGTGACGCTCATGGCGATGGTCGGCGCGCATCTTGGCATCGGCCGGACGTTCCTGACGATATTTTTCGGTGCCGCGTTGGGCGCCGTGGTTTTCCTGATAGTAGTGTTCCCGATCGCGTACGTGCGCAGCAGGCGGGCCGGCGTCGAGTTCGACGCGCCGCTCGTTCCATTCGGCGTATTCCTGGCGCCCGCCGCCATGATCGCGCTGTTGTGGGGCGGACCGCTCATCACTTGGTATCGAGGACTAACGGGACTCTGATGTTGGATGACGTGTTGGGCTCGGATGGCCAGACGCTGTCGCGCACCACGCGCGACTTGACCGCCGAAGCGCGCGCGGGCCGTCTCGAGACGGTGCGCTGCCGCGACGACGAGATCGCGCGCGTCGTGGACATCCTTCTGCGCCAGAGCAAGAACAATCCGGCGTTGGTCGGCCCCGCCGGTGTCGGCAAGACCGCCATCGCGGAGGGCCTCGCGCAACGCATCGCGTCGGGCGACGTCCCGCTCGCGCTGCGAAGCGTGAAGCTTCTCGCGCTCGACCACGTGGCGCTCCTCGCCGGGACGATGTATCGCGGTCAGTACGAAGAGCGCCTGCGCGACATCGTGAAGGCGGCGTCGTCCGACCCCGACATCATTTTGTTCATCGACGAGCTGCACAATCTGATCGGGCAAGGCACGGCGATGGGCGCGGCGATGGACGCGGCGAACATGCTCAAGCCGGCGCTCGTGCGCGGCGAATTCCGCGTGATCGGCGCGACCACGCAGGACGAATACGATCACTGGGTGCGCGGTGACCCGGCGCTCGAGCGTCGCTTCCAGAAGATCACGGTGCGCGAGCTCTCGGTGGAGCAGACGCTCGAGGTGCTGCACGCGCGCAAGGAGCGGCTCGAGCGCCACCACAACGTGGCCATCGCCGAAGAGGCATTGGTGGCGAGCGTCGCACTTACCGACCGCTATGTCACCGATCGCGCGCGTCCCGACCGCGCGATCGATGCGTTGGACGAGGCGTGCGCGCACACGCAGGCTGTCGCGCAGTATCCGAGCGATCTCGAGGCGCTCATCGTCGAGCGGCGCCATCTCGTTAGGCTCGCCGAACGCGACGTGGCGGCGGCGCCGCGTTCGGCGCGCACGCCGGCGGAAGAGACCGAGAGTGTCGACGACCCGATCGAGCGCATGGCGCGCGGCGGTATCGCGGCGCTCGAGCGCTTCGGCGCCGAGCTCGAGGCCGCGTTCACGGGCCAGCGGAATGCGACACCCACGCCGGCCCCGGCGGCCGGCAGTCCGTCCGCCGAGCCGTCGCCTAACGGACAGACGGAGCCCGCGCCCGTGCGCGCGCCGCGCGTCGTGCCCGAGGCCCGGTCCCGCCTCGCCGCGTTGGAGACGGAGCTGCAACGCCGCTTCATCGATGCCGGACTCGTCGTGCGCGCCCACGATGTCGCGCGCGTCGTCGCCGTGGCCACGGGACAGGACGTGCAATGGACCAATTGATGGTCGCGCGGCGCGTTCTCATCGCCGCGCTGTGTTTGGCCGCAATTGGCGCGTGCGCGCGCAAGGACGAGGCGGCCGCGCAGGGCCCCTACGCCCGCGAGGTCGCCGAGGACATTCCGATCATCGAGCGCGGCACGGGTCTCACGTTCAAGCGCCCGCCGGTTCTGGAGACGCGCACCAAGGCGCAGGTGCGCCAGTTCCTCGAGTCACGGTTCACCGACCAGCTCACCGACCAGGAAATCGACGGCCAATCGACGTTCTACAAGCGGTTAGGCCTGATTCCGGACACGCTCGATCTCAAGTCGTTCATGATCGACTTGCTCACCGAGCAGGTCGCCGGCTTCTACGACCCGCACACCAAGGTGCTGTACGTCGTCGATAGCGCGCCGCCCGACATGATCGGCTTCGTCATCCAGCACGAGCTCGTGCACGCGCTGCAGGATCAGTACGTCAATCTCGATTCGCTCGAGAACGTGCATGCGCAGAACGATCGCGCCCTCGCCGCGCAGGCGGTGATCGAAGGACAGGCGACGCTCGTGCCCATCCAGGCGACGCTGGGCCCGGGCGCCGGACTGCCGGGCGGGTGGGATCGCGTGCGGGACATGATCCGCGATAGCCGCGCGAACGGAATGGCCCAATTCAACGCGGCACCGGAGCTCTTGCAGGAGACGCTCATCTTCCCGTACCTGAGCGGCGCGGAATTCGTGCGCGACCTGGAGCTGCACATGCCGGGCAAGCAGCCGTACGGCCCGAACATGCCCACATCCACGGCGCAGGTGCTCCATCCGGGCTCGTTCTACACCCACCGGCAGGCGCCGCTCGACGTCCTCCTTCCCAAGCCGTCGGCCGGCACCGTCACGTACTCCGATGACGTCGGCGAATTCGAGACGCGCATTTTCTTGTTCCAGTTTCTGCGTGAGCAGAATGCGTCGATGCGCGGCGCCGCGGGATGGACCGGGGACCGTTACGAGGTGATCAAATTTCCCACGGGCGAGGGCATTGCCTGGCTCACGCTCTGGAACACGTCCGTGCAGTCGGCGGAGTTCGGCAACGATGTCGAGACGATCATCGGTCGTCGCTTCGACAACCCGGCGGCGAAGGACACGCCGGTGGGCAAGGAATACTCTCTGCCTAACGATCGAACCCTGACCCTGTGGGGCGGGACGGTGGCCGGCCACCCCGCCGTGCTCTACACCGACTTCCCGTCGGGGCACGCCGCGTCGATCGTCCGCCTCGACAAGGTCACTGTCGCCACAGCGCCTCGTTAGGCGCGGCTGCGCCCACGGCGGGCCGCTCCACCGCCACCGTCCGTGCCGCCGCTTCGCGCTCGTCCGGCGGGGCCGATGGCTGATCCGCCGGGCCGGCCGCCGCCGGCTGCAACAATGCCAATCGGAACACCTCGTCCATCGTCGATGCGAACGTGAACGCCATGTTCGCGCGCATCTCGTCCGGCACGTCGCGCAGATCCTTCTCGTTCATCTTGGGCAGGATCACCTCGCGCAGGCCGGCGCGGTACGCGGCCATCATCTTCTCCTTCACGCCGCCGATCTCCAGCACCTTGCCGCGCAGCGTCACCTCGCCGGTCATCGCCAGGTCGCGCCGGACCGGACGCTCCGAGAGCGCGCTCGCGATCGCCAGCGTCACCGTGATGCCGGCGCTCGGCCCGTCCTTCGGCACCGCGCCCGCCGGCAAGTGGATGTGCAGATCGAATTCGCGGAACATCTTCTCGTCGATCTCCAACTGCTTGGCCCGCGACCGCACGTAGGAATACGCGGCATCCACCGATTCGCGCATCACGTCGCCTAACTGACCGGTCACGATCAACCGGCCCGTGCCCGGCATCTTGAGCGCTTCGATGATCATGAGATCGCCGCCCGTCGCCGTCCACGCCAGGCCCGTCACCGCGCCCACCTCGGGCTCCTTCTCCGCTTCCTCGCGCGCATACCGTGGTATGCCTAACAACTCTTCCGCCTTGGCCATGTCGACCACCCAGGCGCCTTCCTCACCCTCGGCCTTCCGGAGCGCGCGCTTGCGCATGATCGCCGAGATGTTGCGGGAGAAGCCGCGCAACCCGGCTTCGCGCGAGTAGCCGCTCGAGATGAAGCCCAGCACTTCGTCGGTGAACTGCAGCTCCTTGTCGGTGATGCCGTGCTCCTCGAACAGCTTGGGCAGCAGGTACCGCCACGCGATCTCCACTTTCTCTTCGATCGTGTATCCGGCGATGCGAATCACTTCCATGCGGTCGCGCAGCGGCGCCGGAATGTCGAACAGGTTGTTCGCCGTGCAGATGAACAATACCTGCGACAAGTCGAACGGCAGATTCACGTAGTGATCCACGAAGCCGTGGTTCTGCGACGGGTCCAGCACCTCGAGCATCGCCGCCGTGGGATCGCCGGCCATCCCGCCCGAGGTCATCTTGTCGATCTCGTCGATCATGAGCACCGGATCTTTTACCGCCACGCGGCGCAGCGCCTGCAGCAACAGACCCGGCATGGCGCCCACGTACGTCCGCCGGTGTCCGCGGACCTCGGCCTCGTCGCGGACGCCGCCCACCGAAATCCGGTAGAACGCGCGGCCGATGGACGAGGCGATCGCTTCGCCTAACGACGTCTTGCCCGTGCCCGGCGGCCCGACGAAGCAGAGGATCGGTCCGTGCGGATCGCCGCCGCGGAGTTGGCGCACCGCGAGGTACTCGCGAATGCGCTCCTTGGCTTCGCTCAAGCCGTAGTGCTTGGCGTCCAGCGCTTCCTGCACTTTCGGCAGCGTGATCGTGTCCGCGCCCGACGTGGTCGTCCACGGCAGCGACAAGAGCCAGTCGAGGTACGTGCGGATCACCTGATATTCGCTCGATGCCGGCGACAACATCCGCAGCCGCTCCGTCTCCCGGCGCGCCTCGTGCGCCGCTTTCTCGGGCAGCTGCGCTTCCTCGATCTTCTTCAGGATGTCGATCGCGTCCTTCTCGCCCGGGTCGGCTTCGCCTAACTCTGCCTGGATGGCGCGCAGCTGTTGGCGCAGGTAGAACTCGCGCTGGTGCTGCTCGATCTTCACCTCGGTCTGGCGCTTGATGTCTTCCATCACCCGCGCGCGCGCCACCTCGCGCTCGAGGCGGCCTAACACGAACCGGATACGGTCGCCGATGTCCAACCGCTGCAGCACCTCGTCTTTTTCCGAGATGCGCAAGTTCATGTTCGTCGCCGCCAGGTCCGCGAACCGCCCCGGGTCGGACATGTTCATCTTGAGGATCGCCGGCACTTCGTCTGGAATGCGATCCACCAGCTCGGCCAGTGTCTCGGCCGCCGCAACCAGTCGGGCCATCAGCTCCTCGCCCTCGATCGGATCGAGCGGCGTCTCTTTGGCGGGCCTGATCACCGCCACCGGATACGGCTCGCGCTGCACCACGGACTCGACCACGATCCGGCGCAATCCCTGCAGCGTGATCTGGATCGTGTCACCGGGCAGGTTGATGCGCTCGTGCACGCGCGCCGCCACGCCGACGCGCCCCACGAACGCGTCGGCGTTGATCGGCTCGTCGTGGTCGCCCGTGGCCACCAGCAGCCCCACGATGAGCCCGGCTTCGTCGTTCCCGCGAATGATCGACAGATTCTCGGGCGCGCCCATCTGCACCGCGATCGTGCCCAACGGGTAGACGATGGTCGACCGCAACGCCATGAGCGGCAGGGTCGGCGGCAGCTCCGAGCGAAGAATCTCTTCCTTACGCTGTGTGCGAGCCATTTCGATTGGGTGGAGGGGACCGCGAAAGAACGACGAGCCCAAGTACCCCGGCGGTACGCGCTTGGGCGCGACCGGCGCCGGAAGCCCGTCGTTGAACTCAATGATACGTCGATCTATCTTTCACGGCTATGTTTGACGAGCTGAGTGAAAAGCTGGACTCCGTGTTCGCGCGCCTGCGCGGCCGCGGCGTCCTGTCGGAAGCCGACATCAAGGAAGGACTGCGCGAAGTCCGCCGCGTCCTCCTCGAAGCCGACGTCAACTTCCAGCTCACCCGCGAATTCCTCGAGCGCGTCGAGCAGAAAGCAGTCGGCGTCTCCGCCCTCCGCACTGTCTCGCCCGGACAGCAACTCGTCAAGATCGTCCACGACGAATTGGCGGCCATGTTGGGCGAACGGCGCGAAGGCCTGCGCATGAGCACCGTCCCGCCCACCGTCGTGCTCATGGTCGGGTTGCAAGGCTCCGGGAAAACCACCACCGCCGCGAAGCTCGCACGCCGACTCGCCGGGGAAGGCCGCCCAACCCGGTTGGTCGCGGCCGACGTCTATCGCCCCGCCGCCATCGACCAACTGGAGACGTTGGGCGCGCAAATCGGCGCGCCGGTCACGGTCGATCGCAGCACCACCGACGTCGTCAAGATCGCCAAGAAGGGCTTGGACGACGCGCGCCGGGCCCGCGAGCGCGTCCTCATCGTCGACACCGCCGGCCGCTTGCAGATCGACGATGACATGATGCGCGAGCTCGCGCGCCTCAAGGACGCGGTCCACCCCGACGAGATCCTCCTCGTCGCCGACGGCATGACCGGCCAGGACGCGGTCCGCATCGCCAAAGGCTTCGACGACGCGTTGGGCATCACCGGCGTCGTGCTCACCAAAATGGATGGCGACGCACGCGGCGGCGCGGCGCTCTCGATCTACGGCGTCACCAAGAAACCGATCAAGTTCATTGGGTTAGGCGAAAAAACGGACGCCCTCGAGGAGTTCCACCCCGACCGCATGGCGGGGCGCATTCTCCAGATGGGCGACATCGTCTCCTTCGTCGAAAAGGCCCAAGAATCGTTCGACGCCGACGAAGCGAAGCGCCTCGAGAAAAAAGTCCGCAAGGAAGGCTTCGATCTCGAAGACTTTCTCTCCAGCATGAAGCAGATTCAACGCCTGGGTCCCCTCGAGGGATTGCTCAAATTGTTGCCGGGCGTGAACGCGAAGATGCTCAAGCAGGCCAAGCTCGATCCCAAGCGGCTCAAGCACGCCGAGGCGATCGTGCTGTCGATGACGCACGCCGAGCGGAAGACACCAGGTATCATCAACGGGTCGAGACGCGCGCGCATCGCGAAGGGCGCGGGCCGCCCAATCAGCGAAGTGAACCGCTTGCTCGATCAGTTCCGCGATATGCAGAAAGCAATGAAGAGGATGCAGAAAGAAGGACGGCCGCCCGGTATGGCGTTCGGGCGGTAACGAAGTCCCGGGTGCGGTCCGGATCTGCCGGATGCGCGATGAGCCCGGTGCAGGGAAGCACTCTCGTCTCGAAGGAGCGTGAACCATGGCCGTGAGAATTCGTCTCCGCCGCGTTGGGCGGAAAAGACAACCCGTGTATCGCATCGTCGTCACCGATTCGCGCAGCCCGCGCGACGGCCGCTTCATCGAGACGATCGGCAGTTACAACCCGCGCCAGAGCGAATCGGCGCTGCAGCTCCAGACCGAGCGCGCCGACTACTGGTTAGGCGTCGGCGCCTTGCCCAGCGACACCGTCCGCTCGTTGCTCCGGAAGGCGGGCCTCCTCAAGGCGCGCCACGAGAAGCGCCTCGCCTCCCGCCGACAGGGCAGCGCCGTGCCGGTGCGCGACGCGGAGTAGCATGGACGCGCGGGCTCCCGAGCTCCTGATCGTCGGGCGCTTGCGCAAGGCGCACGGGATCCACGGGGCCCTCGTGGTCGAGCCCCTCACCGACGCGCCGGCCGCGGTCTTCGCGGCCCGCCGTCGCCTTCTGGTGGGTACGCCGAGCGGAGAGCCCGACCCCGCCGGCCGCGCGCTCGTCGTCGAGACGGCGCGAGCCCAACCGGATGGCTCCGTTATCGTGCAGTTCGAGGGCGTCGCCGACCGCACCGCGGCCGAGCGCTGGCGCCACCGGTATCTCCTCGCGCACGCGGCCGATCTCGCGCCCCCGGCCGACGGCGAGGTGTACGTCCACGAGCTCCCCGGCATGACGGTCGAGCTCCCGTCCGGCGAATCGTTAGGCAGCGTGTCCCACGTGCTCGAGCTGCCGCAGGGCTTGGCGCTCGAGATCACCCACGGCGCGCGCACGGCCATCCTGCCGTTCCACGCCGACTTCGTGCGCCGCGTGGACCGCGCCGCCCGCCGCATCGTCGCCGTTCCGCCTAACGGACTGTTCGAATGACGCTCCGGATCGACATCGTCACGATTTTTCCGGAGTTCTTCGCCGCGCCCTTGGGCCTGAGCATCCCCGCGCGCGCGGCCGCGGCCGGCGGTGTGTCCTACCACGTGCTCGACCTCCGCGATTTCACCCACGACAAACACCGCACCGTGGATGACTACCCCTTCGGCGGCGGACCCGGCATGGTAATGAAGCCGGATCCGTTCTTCGAGGCGGTCGAATCGCTGCGTCCTACCGGCCCCGTCGTGTTGGTCTCCGCGCGCGGTCGTCGTTTCACCCACGCCGACGCGGTGCGTTACGCATCGGGCACCGGCCTCACCATCCTCTGCGGACACTACAAGGACGTCGACCAACGCGTCGCCGATCATCTCGCCACCGAAGAGATCTCGATCGGCGACTACGTCCTGAGCGGCGGCGAACCCGCGGCGCTCGTCATCGTCGATGCCACGGTCCGACTCCTCGAGGGCGCGATGTCCGACCTCGACAGCGCGCGCACCGACTCACACTGGACCGAAGGACTCTCCGCGCCCAGCTACACGCGACCCGCCGTGTTTCGCGGCTTCGCGGTGCCCGACGTCCTCATGTCCGGCGACCACAAACGCATCGACGCCTGGCGCGTCGCCGAGGGCGACCGCCTCACACGCGAGCGCCGCGCGCACGACGAAACCGCCGGAACGCGACATGCGGAGGAGCGCCGGCAATCATAGCGCGCAAGCGCCCTTCATCACGTCGTGAGCAATCCGCCATGCTGAAATCCATAAACCCCGCCACCAACGCGGAGCTCGCCCGCTTCGACGAGCTCACCGACGCCGAGCTCGACGCGTGCCTCGACCGGGCGGCCCAAGCCTTCGAGCGCCACCGCCTCACCACCTTCGCCGAACGCGCGCGGCGCATGCAACGCGCAGCCGAGATTCTCGACGGCGAGAAGAACGACCTCGGCAAAATCATGACGCTCGAGATGGGCAAGACGCTCAAGAGCGCGGCCGAGGAAGCTGCCAAGTGCGCGTGGGTGTGTCGCCACTACGCGGAGCACGCCCACGCCTTGCTCGCCGATGAGACCATCAAGACCGACGCGGCCCGCAGCTACGTCGCGTACCAGCCGTTAGGCGTCGTGCTCGCGGTGATGCCGTGGAACTTTCCGTTCTGGCAAGTCTTCCGCTTCGCCGCGCCCGCGCTCATGGCCGGCAACGTCGCGGTGCTCAAACACGCGTCCAACGTTCCGCAGTGCGCCCTCGCCATCGCGCAGGTCCTCGCGCGCGCCGGCTTCGACGGGGACGAGTTTCAAACGCTGCTGCTGGGCTCTTCGCGCGTCGGCGGCGTGATCCAGGATCCGCGCATCGCCGCCGTCACGATCACCGGGAGCGAACAGGCGGGCAGCGAGGTCGCGAGCATCGCCGGCAAGGCCATCAAGAAAACGGTCCTCGAGTTAGGCGGCAGCGATCCCTTCATCGTGATGCCATCCGCTAACCTGAATGCCGCGGTCACGACCGCCGTCAAGGCGCGCATGGTGAACAACGGCGAGTCGTGCATTGCGGCCAAGCGGTTCATCGTGCACGAGCGCATCGCGGAGGAATTCGAGCGGCGGTTCGTGGGCGGGATGGAAGCGCTCACGGTGGGCGATCCGCTCGACCCGAAAACCGACGTTGGTCCGCTCGCCACACCGAAGATTCGCGACGACGTCGCTAGCCAGGTCGAGCGCAGTGTTGCCGCCGGTGCGAAGCTCGTCACTGGTGGTCGCCGGGTGGATGGCCCCGGAAATTTTTACGCCCCCACCGTGCTCACACACATTCCGCAAAACGCGCCCGCCTACCACGAAGAAGTCTTTGGGCCCGTCGCGTCGCTCTTTCGCGTCGCCACCGCGCGTGACGCCATCACCCTGGCCAACGACACCACCTTCGGACTCGGCGCAAGCGTGTGGACGCGCGATGCGGCCGAGCGCGATGCATTCATCCGCGACATCCAGAGTGGAGCCGTGTTCGTGAATGCTCAGGTCGTTTCCGACCCGCGCTTGCCATTCGGTGGTGTAAAACGTTCCGGGTATGGACGCGAGTTGTCGCGCGACGGCATTCGTGAATTCGTGAATGTGAAGACGATTCTAATCGCCGAGTGATGAAGTTTCGCTCATGATGCGCGCTGCTTGACTGACCACACAGTCAAGCAGCGTTTGTTTGTGAGCTTCCTCTACTGCACTTCCACACTCACTCGTACTTTCTACGCCGACGTCGCTTCTTCGGACGTTGCCGCTGCATGACCTCGAACGTCTTCGGTTCACGCCGCACGCTCGCACTCATTCATCACAACTCGCACGGTTGCTAACGCCGCACCTCGGGCTTAGTGACGAGGGCAAAGCCGCTGAAAGGCGGTGACGCAAAGCTACGAGGCTAAAGCGGGCTAACGCTGCGCCATGCCAGTCGAGCCGTCGCGCGGACCAGCCTACACGGGAGTCCCACGATGAAACGCCTCCTCGCCGGCGCCTTGGCCGCGCTGTCGCTCGCTGCCTGCAGCGACGCAACGGGCCCTGACGCTTCCTCCGCCGCACCAAGCGCGCACCAGCCAGCGGTGCAGCCCGACGTCCGAGCCGATCACTACATCGTGGTCTACCGCGACGGCGTCTCCGATGCGACGTCCACCACGAATCGATTGATCTCGGCACGCGGCATCACGGTCGAACACACGTATCAGTCCGCCATCCGCGGATTCGCCGCACACCTCGACGCCAATCAGCTCGCGGCCCTCCGCGCCGATCCGAACGTCGAGATGATCGAGCCCGACATCATCGTCCACGCGCAAGGCAGTGAAGCCAATCCCGATTGGGGCCTCGACCGCGTCGACCAGCGCTCGCTGCCGCTCAACAAGACCTACACGTATTCCGGCACGGGCGCCGGCGTGAACGCCTACATTCTCGACACCGGTATCCGATACACGCACGAAGAATTCGGCGGGCGCGCCAAGTTCGCCTATGATGCGTTCGGCGGAAACGGCGCCGACTGCATGGGACACGGCTCACATGTCTCGGGCACCATCGGCGGCGCATCGTACGGCATCGCCAAGGCTGTGGCGCTCTGGTCGGTCCGCGTGCTCCAGTGCGACGGCAGCGCGCCGCTCTCCAACATCATCGCCGGCATCGACTGGGTCACCGCGAACCACAGGAGTCCCGCCGTCGCCAACATGAGCTTGGGCGCAACCAACGCACCGGTGCTCGACTCCGCCGTCGCCAAGTCGATTCGTTCCGGCGTCACGTACGTCGTCGCGGCCGGCAACTACACGGAGAACGCGTGCGAGATCGCGCCGGCGAATCTGCCGCAAGTGATCGACGTCGGCGCGTCCGATGACACGGATCACCGCTGGTCGGCATCGGACTACGGCACCTGCATCACGCTGTTTGCGCCGGGCGTCAACATCACGTCGGCCGATTATCTGAGCGACATCGCGCACGTGACGTGGTCCGGCACGTCGATGGCCTCGCCCCACGTGGCGGGCAT
>JANWIK010000048.1 GCA_025449955.1 Gemmatimonadaceae bacterium | reverse complement strand
GCGAGTGAGGCGGCTATGGCAGCTTGAAGTCGCTGCGCTGCTGGAGCGGATGATTGTTACTCTCCAAGCGTGCGACGGCGGTGAAGTCGCCGGTGAGCCCGCGCGGATTCCACGTTTCCTCGTACGTAACGCTTTCGTTGGCGCCGAGGAGTGTGTTGCGCACGGCTTGGGTGAACATGCGGCCGTCGCTCCACCGCCACACTTCGTGTCCGGTGGAGTCGAGAATTGCGACGTCGTGAGTCTTACCGCTGGGGAAATCGATCTCGACGGCGTGATCGGCGAGGTTCGTGACGCGCAAGCTGACGCGCACGGCGGAGCCGACGGAGACCTGCGTGATGGCAGTGAGTGCGGCTGAAGGCGGCACTTCTTTTTTTGCGACGGTATCCGATCGGTGGTCGTTCGTCGTGCTGGCGGCGGACTCATTGTGTCGGGCGTGGGGGCTCCACGCGACGAACACGGCGCCTGCGCAGAGTAACCAGATGACGAAACGGGAGCTCATGGGATCGGGCTCGACCGTCGATTGGGGCGGTCGGGACAGGCTAGAGAGGATACGGATTCTGAGGCGAAGTTATCAACACCGGGACGAACAGTCAAGGGTGGGGTAACTCGTAAGTTGTGAGGCTACTGAAACTTGGCGATTAGACGGTTATTATGCCCGGTGGATCGGAGCGGGGTCTTCCTTAGCTTGCGAAAAATTTCACAAGCTCCTACATTACCGCGCGCATGAGAGATCCAGAGCGGCGACCGGCGACGCCCGCTACTGGGCGGGGTGAGCGAGGGACGTCGGCTGGTGGGCCGTCGCCCGCCGTCTTTGCGGGATCTGGAATCCAGTTCGTCGTCACGATTCTGCTGTTCGTGTACGTTGGGCGGTGGTTGGATGGGAAGTTCGGTACGTCGCCGTGGCTGTTGGTGTTAGGGGCCTTCGTGGGCGCGGCCGCCGGATTTTACTCCATGTATCGCGCGCTCATGGCGCACACGAAGCGGAGCCAGTCTGGAGATGACTCGCGACGCGGCGGAGGAGTGCAGTGAAGAGGGTGATGCGTTTTGTCGCCGCGGCAGCTGTCTTGATCGTCGTTGCTGCATTCCTGCTCGGTCTCTTGTTCCGATTGCCGGGCGATGAGCGCGCGATTCGGATCAGCGCGGTGATTGCGTTTGCGGTGCAGGTGTTCGCGTTTGCGATCGTGTTGATGGTGGCGAGGACCGGGACGAACGTGTTTCCGGCGTGGGGGCTGGGAATGTTGCTACGGCTCGCGGCGTTGGCTGTGATGGGATTGTGGCTTGTGAAGGCGCTGGGTTTGCGCGCCGAGCCGGCGCTGATCGGAATGGCGGCGTTCTTTTTCGTGACGACGCTGGTCGAACCACTGCTCTTGAGA
This sequence comes from Gemmatimonadaceae bacterium, assembly GCA_025449955.1. GTDB lineage: Bacteria > Gemmatimonadota > Gemmatimonadetes > Gemmatimonadales > Gemmatimonadaceae > JADGGM01. The sequence goes on along the minus strand of JANWIK010000048.1, from coordinate 4,540 downwards.
CGATGACATTTCGCGCGTTCGTTCTCGCCCTGTTGTGTCTTGCCGCGCCCGCGGCTCTCGTAGCGCAGGACGTGACGGCCGTGTCGGCGGCGCCTCAGGTTCGCGTCGGCCCGAGGGGCGATCGCCTAACGGGTGCGCAGGCGGGGCCGGTAGACATCATCATGCCGCACATCAGCGACTCGCACGTGGTGGAGTTGCCGTTCGGTCATGAGTGGGAGCTTCCGCGCTGGCAGCCAGTGCGTATCGGATCGCTGGCGATCGACTTCTCGCCGACCAAGCATGTCGTGATGCTGCTCGTGGCGGCGCTCCTGTGTATCGCGGTGCTCGTTCCCGCGGCGATCGCGCACGACCGGCATACCACGGAAAAAGGGTCCCCCAAAGGATTTGCCACAGGCATCGAGGCGGTGGTGCTCTACGTCCGCAACGAGGTCATCCTGCCTAACGTTGGGCCGCATGGGAACGCGTTCGTTCCGTTCGGGTTGACGCTCTTCTTTTTCATTCTCTTCGCGAACCTGTTGGGCCTGGTGCCGTACGGCTCGACGGCGACCGGCAACATCTCGGTGACGGGGATGCTGGCGATCGTCACGTTCGTGGTGGTGGAAGTGACGGGCATCAAGACGCAAGGATGGCGTTACCTGCGCACCGTTTTCTACGTGCCGCCCAAGGAGATTCCGCTCCTGGTCAAGATCTTCATGGTGCCGATCATGACCGTCGTGGAGATCATCGGGAAGTTCACGAAGCCGTTCGCCCTGGCGATCCGGTTGTTCGCGAACATGACGGCGGGTCACGTGGTGCTGCTGGCGTTGATCAGTCTCGCGTTCACGTTCCAGAGTTATTTCGTTGGCTTGGCGGCGGCGACGATGGGCGTCGGGAGCAGTCTGCTCGAGATTTTCGTGGCGTTCCTGCAGGCGTACATTTTCACGATTCTTTCGTGCGTGTTCATTGGGCTGATCAGGTCGGAGGCCCACTAGAGGCGGGGAATGGGGAATAGGGAACAGGGAAACGGTGCGGGCGGGACTGGGAGCGTAGAGCTAGAGGCGTAGAGCGTAGGCACGAGGGGTTAGGCATCCGCAAGTATGCTCCAACTGGCGGGTGTTATGTACCCGGTCGAGCGACCGGGGAAGCTCGTTGGGGCCCGGGCCTCGGGGACGAGCGGCGACGGCGGCAGTGGGGCCGACGCGGAGCAGACGCAGGACCAACAGCACGGAGAGCATCGCAATGCACATGTTCGCATTCTTACAGGCGGCCGGCTCGTTTACGCGCGAGTACGCGGGCGCGTGGGCCATGTTAGGCGCCGGCGTCGGCGCGGGTTTGGCGACGATCGGTGCCGGCATCGGCATCGGCCGGATCGGCGGCCAGGTGGCCGACGGTATCGCGCGGCAGCCCGAGGCATCGGGCTCGATTCAGACGGCGGGCTTGATTCTCGCCGCGCTCATCGAGGGCGTGGCCCTGTTCGCAGTCGTCGTCGCGTTCGTCATTCAGAATAAGTTTGCCTTCTAAGGATTCGACGGCATCGGGGCCCGGGTCCCCGGTGCGGTCTCACTTTTCGGGGATCGTTCCTATGCGCACGTCGCTGCTGGCCACGGTGCTCACGTTAGGCAACGCGCTGCCGCTGTTTGCCCAAGAAGGGCATGCGGAGCCGCCCAAGCTGCTCACGGCGAACGGCGGTCTCATGTTCTGGACGCTCCTCATTTTCCTCGGCGTGATGTTCGTGCTGACGAAGTGGGCGTTCAAGCCGATCACCAAGGCGGTCGAGGCGCGCGAAAGGGCTCTCGAGGATGCGATCGAGGGGGCGAAGAAGGATCGAGAGGACGCGGCGAAGCTCCTCGAAGAGCACAAGAAGCTGGTGGCGCAGGGACGCTCGGATGCCCAACGGTTCGTGGTCGAAGGTCGCGCGGCGGGCGAGAAGGTTCGGACGGAGATCATCGAGCAGGCGCATCGCGAACAGCAGGTGGTGCTCGAGCGCGCGCGGAAGGAGATCGAGTCCGAGCGTCAGATGGCGATGGTCGAGCTCAGGCGTGACGCAGTGATGCTGGCGGTGCGCGGCGCGAGCAGGGTGATCGAGAAGAACCTGGATGACGAGACGAACCGGAAGGTAGTCGAGTCGTTTCTGGCGTCGTTGGAACCGGCGGGCCGCTGATGCAGGAGACGACGATCGCACGCAATTACGCGGAGACGCTCGTCGAGCTGGCTCGCCGCGCGTCGGACTTAGAGGGATGGGGCGGACTGATCGACGAAGTGGCGGGCGCCATTCAAGCCGATGTACGCTTGTCGCGATTCCTCGAATCACCGCGCGTGAGCGCAGCGCGCAAGAACGAGATCGTCGCAGCGGCGTTCGCGGACCGGCTGCCGAGGCCGTTCGTCCGATTTCTGGAAGCGGTGATCACGCACCGTCGCCAGCATCTCATTCCGGACATCGCCGTCGAGTATCACGCGATCGTGGACCGCATTCAGAACCGCGTGCATGCGTCGGTGACCGTAGCGCGCGAACCCGATGCGGCACTTGGCCGCGATGTGACGGCGAGGCTGTCGCGCGTGTTGGGCAAGACCGTGGTGCCGCACTTCGTGGTGCGTCCCGATATCCTGGGCGGCACGATCGTGCGCGTGGGCGACACGATCATGGACGGGTCGGTGCGTCGCCGTCTGAACACGCTGCGGTCGCGGATGCTCGGCACCATTCGATAGGTCCGGGTCAGCGCACCGAGAGGTTCCTCGCGCGACCCGATTGACCGCCCGCGCTTGCGCGGCACATGCAGTGCTCTAGAATCCTGAAACCCAAGAGCAGGCGAGCGAGCATGTCCGGACCGGCAGCGGTGACGATCGTCCCCAAACCGTGGGGACACGAGATCATCTGGGCGAAGACCGATCACTACGTCGGGAAGATCCTCCACATCACGGCCGGCCACGCGTTGTCCGTCCAGTATCACAACGTGAAGGACGAGACCGTGTACCTGCTGTCGGGCAAGCTCATCTATTGGGTGAAGCTGGGCGACGGTGAGCTCGAGGACATGCGGCTCGAGGCGGGTCAGGCCTTTCGGATCACGCCGGGCACGATCCACTACATGGAAGCCGTCACTGATTGTGACGTGTTGGAAGCATCGACGCCGCATCTCGATGACGTCGTGCGACTCAAGGACCGCTACGGACGGGAGGGGACGAGCGCGCCATGAAGGTCATCATTCCGCTCGCCGGGAAGGGGACGCGACTCCGGCCGCACACACACGTCACGCCGAAGCCGATGCTGCGCGTGGCGGGGAAGCCCGTGATGGCATACATCCTCGACGACCTCGAGCGGTTAGGCGGCGTCGAGCAGATCGTGTACATCACCGGCCATCTCAAGGAGAAGGTCGAGGCATTCGCGAAGAAGGAGTACACGTTTCCGTCGGTGTTCATCGAGCAGGAAGTGCAGAACGGAACGGCGAGCGCGATCGAGCTGGCGAAGCCGTACGTGGACCAGCCGATTCTGATCATCTTCGTCGATACGATCTTCGACGCGGACCTGTCGGTGATCAACACGACGGACGCGGACGGAATCATCTGGGTGAAGGAAGTCGATGACTATCAGCGGTTCGGAGTGGTCGTGACGAACGAGCAGGGCCACATGACGCGCATCGTGGAGAAGCCGCGCGAGCCGATTTCCAGGCGCGCGAACATCGGGCTTTACTACATGCGCGACTGGAAGCTGCTCTACGAAGGGATCGAGCACGTGATGCATCAGGCGCCGGTGGGGGGCGAGTACTATCTCACGGATGCATTCCAGTACATGATCGATCACGGTGCGCGCATCCAGGTGATCGACGTCGAGGGCTGGTACGACGCAGGGAAACTGGACACGCTGCTCGAGACGAATCGGGCGATGCTCGAGCGCGGCCGCGCGCGGCGGCCGGCGGCGGCGCCGGGGGTGCGCATCTTCGATCCGGTGTACGTCGAAGACGGCGTGGTGTTGGAGCACTCGACGATCGGGCCTAACGTGTCGATCGGGGCGGGGTCGCACATCAGCAACTCGACGCTCCGCGACACGGTGGTGGGCGCGAAGAGCCGGGTGGAGCATTCGCTGCTCCACGATTCAATGTTAGGCGACGAGGTGGTGGTACAGGGGGCCCGCGGCGTGGTGACGCTGGGCAGCCACAGCGAGGTGCGCGTCGACGGCGCCTGACCCCGGCGGCCTATTCCGTTAGGCGAGGGGCTGCGCGGCGGCGGCGCCGCCCAGGCCGGCGGCGCCGATGACGATCGCGAGCGCACGCGCGAGCCCCGTATGTCCGTCGGTGTTGTCGAACCACTCGGCCGGTGTGTGGGCATCGCCTCCGCGGCCGCCGGCGCCGATGGCGATCGCGGGAATGCCGCGACTAATCGGGACGTTGGCGTCGGTCGACGCGGTGGCCAGCTCGGCCTCACGGCCGATGAAGCGCGTGGTCTCGACGGCGAGGGCGACGAGCGGATGCGCGATGTCGGTCTCGCCGCCCGGTCGGTTGCCGATGCGCGCGATCGATTCGACGAGCGGTGCGGTGCCGCGCGCGCGTCGTCCATTCTCCTCATCGGC
>JANWIK010000047.1 GCA_025449955.1 Gemmatimonadaceae bacterium | reverse complement strand
GTCCGCCAGATTCGTCGCGCTAACGGACCGGGACGATTACCTCGCCGTTTTGCGCATCGAGCGTCCACGGTGTCCGCCGGAGGTACTGCTGGACATCCGGATGGCCGATGGGGAAGGTCGTTTCCGTCTTGACGACGAACACGCCCCGATCCGTGACCAACGTCGGAATGCGGAATCCGGGCGTGTTCGCCGCCACGACCCCGGATCGCCGGAGCAGCATGTGCCCGTCCACGGGATCGAACGTCGGCGCCAGCGCCGCCAGCACGTCGAGGCCCAACACCGCACCGTCGCGCGCGTGCTGCACCTCGAAGCGCACCGGCACGTTGGTGAGGGTGAACGCGCCCAACCGAACGGCGAGTGCGACGCCCGCCACGTCGGCCGGGCCGCGAGCGCCGCGCGATGCGAAGCGCCGGATTTCGCGCCGGTCCATCCACGACGGGTCGAGCACGAGACCGTGCACCCGCGCGTCGATGGCCGCCACGACGCTGTCCGCGCCTAACCGGAGCACCACCTGCCCGAGCAGATGGCTGTCGCTCACGCGATAGTCGGCGCGCGCCGAATCGGGGCCCGCCGTCGCCGGCGGATGCGCGCCTAACCACTCGGCCCGCGCGCGTTCGGCGTACGGCAGCGGCGACGCCGGCAGCGAGGCGAGCGCCGCGTAATCGCCCAGCGCCTCGTACACCGGCGCCAGCGCCCGCGCCACTTGGGCCTGGTCGGCGCCGAAGTAGCGCGCTTCCTCCATCAGCACCGCGCCCACCCGCAGCGCGCCGCGCGCCGCGAGGTACTTGCCTAACGCAAGGCGCGCCGCCGGGTCGTGCGAGTCCATCCGCACGGCGCGATAATACAACGATTCGGCGGAGAACACGCGCCCCGCGATGAGCAGCGTGTCCGCGTGCGCGATGACCGCGTCCTCCTGTGCGCGCACCGGCGCCGCGAGGGCGGCTGCCCACAGCGCGCCGACCACCAAGACCGTGCGAAAGGCGGGATGTCTCACGTACTTAGGGACGCGACGATTCCGGCGATTGTAACGCCCCGATCAACGCGACACGCGGTAGATGGCGCCGGCCTGATCGTCGCTCACCAGCACGGACCCGTCCCGGTACACCATGACGTCCACCGGACGTCCCCACCGGCTCCCATCGGCCCGCTGCCAGCCCGCCACGAAATCTTCATACGACACCGGCACGCCGTTCGCCACGTGCACGCGCACCACCTTGGCGCCGGTCGGGACGTCCCGGTCCCACGAGCCGTGAAACACCACCAGGAGATCGCCCCGATACGACTCCGGGAACCCCGTCGCGGTCGCCAAAAACACCATGCCTAACGGAGCCGAGTGGGCCTGCAGCTCGAGAGCCGCCGGGATGGTCGGGTCGCAGCGCGCTTGGTCGTGGTACTCCGGATTGGGCACGGCCTTCCCGTGATCCGTGTAGCAGTACGGCCAGCCGTAGTCGCCGCCATCGTGCAGAATGTTGATCTCGTCCGGCGGCAGGTTCTGGTGGTCCGGCGTCAGGTTGTCCCGCTCGTTCTGCGAAACCCAGAGTGCGTGCGTCGCCGGATCCACCGCCATGCCGACCGCGTTGCGCAACCCCCACGCGAATCGCACGCCGTTCTGCCCGTTCGCATCGTACCGCATCACCGACGCACGCTCGGGCACCGTCTCGATGCACAAATTGCACGTCGAGCCGATCGACACGTACATCATGCTGTCGGCGCCGAACACGATGGTTCGCGTCCAATGCCCGCCGCCGCCGTCGTACTGGTTGAGGGATTCCGCCGGCCCGGTCGCGCGGCCGTCGCGGCCTAACCGAACGCGCACGACGCCGCCCGTGTTCGCGATGTAGAGATATCCGCCGTGGAACGCGAGGCCGTGCGGGCGATCGAGGCCGCTCACCGCCGTGGCCACGCTGTCGGCCACCCCATCGCCGTCGACATCCCACACGCGCACCACCTTCCCGGCCGCCGGCTCGCTGGCGTAGACCGCGCCGTCGGCGCCTAACGCCATGAACCGCACACCGGGCAGGTTGCGCGCGAAGTACGCCACCGTGAACCCGTCGGCTGCCGTGAGCTGCCCCGTCAGCGCCGCCGACGTGCTGTCGATCGGCGAGGTGGGCGACGCGCTGCGGTCCTGACTCGAGCAGGCCGCGGCCGCGACCGACACCAGGAGACCCACCACGCACGTCGATCGCCGCATGGACCCCTCCGTGATGTGCTTTCCGTTAGTAAGCCGACTTCGCGTACACGCCGTCGATCGCGCCCGCACCGTCGGGCATGCGCTGCGCGCGGCTCTCCAGTGCCTCCTGCTCGCCGCGCTCCACTTCGGCCGCCGCATCCGCCGCGATCTCCTCGAGCCGCGAGCGCACGATGCCGGCGTCGCACAAATATTCCTCGTACAACGCGACCGGATCGCGCCGGCCCCACGAGGCGAACAGGCTGGGCGAGAATGTGTGCCGCGCTTCCGCTTCGTCGTGCGTCGCGTGGCCGCCCATCCGGAACGTCTCGGCCACCAGCAGCGCCGGTCCCTCGCCGCGACGGCACCGCGCCACCGCCAGCGTCGCCGCGGCGTACGCATCGAGCACGTTGTTGCCGTCGAACACACCGCCCCACATCCCGTACGCTTTCGGCCAGTCGGCAAAGTTCCCGTGCCCGGCCGCCACGTGGTGCTGCTCGAGCTTCGTGCCTAACGCAACCTGGTTGTTCTGGATGATGAACACCACCGGCGCCCGCTGCACGGCCGCGAAGTTGAGACCCTCGTGCGCCACGCCGGCCTTCGTGCTGCCGTCGCCGATCCACGTCATCGCCACCGCGTCCTGCCGGCGCAGCCGGAACGACAGCGCGACCCCCGTCACCACCGGCACGATGTCGCCCACGTGACTGATCGGCGCGAGCACGCCCTGTGCCAGATCGCCGTAATGGCCGTCACGCCCATGGGACGGACCATCAGCCGTCCCCATGTACGCGCGCAACGTGTCCGCCACCGTCATCCCCATCTCGAGACACGCGCCGCCGTTCCGGATCATGGGTGCCGCCACGTCGCGCACCGCACCGGCCGACGCGCCCCGCCGGAGCGCGTGCACCGGACCGATCGTGGCCGCCTCTTCGCCCGTGCCTAACCACGCCTTGGAAATCACGCCCTGGCGGACCATGCGCTTGAGCGCCACGTCCGTGAGCCGGTTGCGCACGAGGCCGCGATAGAGCGCCAGCCGGCCCGCCTGGTCGAGCGCGTCCACCACTTTGGACCGCGCCGCGTCGCGCGCGATCGTCTCCCGAAATGCATCCACGTCCGCGTCGACACGCGTCCACGCCGTGTACTCCGGCGGATCGAAAGCCGCAAAGCGCTGCATACCTTCAAACTTAGAGGCGACTGCCTATGACGGGCAACGCTGGGGTCGATGTCAGCACGCCGCGGCGCGGCCCGCGACGGGTGAGCTCCTCTCTAGTTGTCTCTCAGGGTAACGACAAGGATACGAGGGATGGGATGATCGTTTCGGCGCGACGGCGGGTGCATCGCACACGCGCATAGCAGCATCCAAGTGGGTTTGCCAAAGACTTTGGACGCGCGTCGCAGCAATCCTCCCCATCCTTTTGTATCCTTGTCGTTATCCTCAGTGACATCTACAGAGGAGCCCACTCAAGCGCGGATCGCGCAAAAGCTGCGGCTACCGGTCGCGCACCGCGCCAGCGAAGGCCGATGCAAACAACGGCGCCGTCGCGTACCGGTCGTCCGGATCGCGCGACAGGCTGCGCAGCAGCACTTTTTCGACCGGCGCCGAGAAGCCGAGATCGGGACGCATCGCGCGGATGGGCGTCGGGTCGCCCTTGAGGCGCGCGATCATCATGTCCTGCTGGGTCTTCCCGGAGAACGGCAGCTGCCCGGTGAGCAGCTCGTACGTCATGAGTCCGAGTGAATAGATGTCGCTGCGCGGATCGAGGGACTTGCCGCGCAGCTGCTCCGGACTCATGAACTCGGGCGTGCCTAACACAATGCCCGTGGCCGTCAGCTTGCGCACCTCGGCGCCCACGCGGCGCTCCTTCGCCAGGCCGAAGTCCATCACCACCGCCCGTGTCGTGCCGTCCGGACGCGGGCACAACATCACGTTCTCGGGCTTGAGGTCGCGGTGCACGATTCCCAACTCGTGCGCCACGTGCAACCCCGCCGCGATCTCGGACACGAACTGCGACACCACGCCCAACGCCAGTTGTCCTTCGCGGATCGCGCGATCGCACAACAGCTCGCCCTCCATGAACGGCATTACCACGTAGACCATCCCGCCCGGCGCCTCGCCTAACCGGACGATGTGGCACACGTTGGGGTGCTCGAGCTTGCCCGCGAGCTCGGCTTCGCGCCTGAGCCGCGCCATGGCGTTCGCGTCGCGGCTCAACGCCGGCGACAACATCTTGATGGCCATCCGGTCGCTCGTCTTCGTGTCGGTCGCACGGTACACGAACGACATCCCGCCCTCGCCGACCTTCTCCTCGATGCGATACCGGCCGTCCAGCGTCTGCCCGACGAGCTGTGCCAGCTCCGCGGCCGGTTCGCGCACCTCGGTCGCCGGGACCGCCGTCGCCGCCGAGGCGCGCGATCGCCGGCTGGTGCGCGCGGCGCGCGCCTCTTCGGGATGAACCGGCTCGAACACGCGCGCGTGCGACGGCGATCGCGACGGCGCATCGGGCGCGTCGTTAGGCACCGGTGACGGCGGCGGCGGCACCGACACGCGCTCGAGCTTGGTCCCGTCGCGCGTACAGAACCGCGCCTCCTCGGGATACATCGTCCCGCACGTCGGGCAATAGGTGCCGTGCGTCACGAGCACACCCGGTTGCGCCCCTGCGCCTTGGCGCGATAGAGCGCTTCGTCCGCCACCGCGATCAATTCCTCGGGCGAGTTGACGCGCGTGGATGGTACCGTCGCCACGCCGATGCTCACCGTCACCCGAAGCCACCCGTATTCGCCGCCCGTCACCGGCGGCGTTTCCTCGACCCGGGCCCGAATACGCTCGGCTAACGCAACCGCGCCCTCCTCGCCGGTTTCCGGCAGTACGACCAGGAATTCCTCGCCGCCGAATCGCGCCACCACGTCCACCGCGCGCGCCTCGCGCTGCAACACGCGCGACACGCCGCGGAGCACCTCGTCGCCCACCACGTGCCCGTACGAGTCGTTGATCACCTTGAAGTGATCGAGGTCCACCATGAGCACCGACAGGTGCAGCGCATACCGGCGCGCACGCTCCAGCTCCGACGTGAGTCGCTCCATGAGCGCCCGCCGGTTGTGCGTCTGCGTGAGCGGATCGGTGAGCGCCAGCACCTCGAACCGCGCCTTGTCAGCGCGCGTCGACTCGATCACCTGCGCCCGGCGAATGGCCGCCACCGCCGCCCGCACCACCTGGTCCCCGAATTCGACGTCCGCCCTGCCTAACGATGCCTCATCCAACAGGGTGCGCAGGAAGATGACGCCCGCCTGCTCGCCATCGAGCCGGAACGGCAGCGCCACCACCGACCGATACGGCACGAGCGTGCCCGCCGCCGCCCAATCGAGGCGCACGTCGTTGTAGAGCGCGCTCGCATCGACGTCCTCGATCAACACCGGCTCACCGGTCTCGAGCGCCGCGCGAATCTCCGGATAGCGCTCGAGGCGGATCTCGAGATGGGCGAGGCCCGGCGCCTCGTACGCCGCCGCGACCACGCCCACCTGGTCTCCCGGCCGCGCCAACACGAGCGAGCAGTGCGAGATGTCCAACGCACGCGCGACGCGCCGCACGAGAATGTGATACAGCTCCTCCGACGAGAAGTCGCCCGTCACCTCGTGCAGGATGTCGACGATCTTCCGGCGGTTCTCGGCCTCCAGGCGCACGCGGTCCAGCTCCACTTCCGTGGACCGGAGCGCCGACCGCGCGTGCAGCAGCTCCTGCCTAACGCGAAGCTGCATGCGGATGCGCGCCAGCAGCTCGCGCACGTGGAACGGCTTGCTGACGAAATCGGTCGCCCCCAGGCTCAGGAGCCGGGCCGTCGCTTCGTCCGTCGGCATGGCCGACACCACCAGCACCGGCATGTCGCGCCAGCGCGGATCGGCGTTGATGCGGTGCAGGAGGTCGTACCCGTCCACGCCGCGCATCATCACGTCGAACATCAGGAGGTCGGGCTCGTGCTCCGTGAGCGCATCCAGCACGCGCTCCCCGCCTAACGTCACCGTGACGTCGAAGCCCTGCTCCTTGAGGAGCCACGAGATGGTGCGCGCGAGGACGTCGTCCTCGTCGGCGATGAGAATCCGCGCCCTATCCATCCGGCAGCAGCTCGCGGAGCCCAGACCACTCCATGTTCCCGCCGCTCAAGATCGCGACCGTCACGCCGCGCGGCGTCGCCACCCGCGACCTGAGCGCCGCCACCGTGATCGCGCCACTCGGCTCCGCCACGATCTTGAGCCGGTCCAGCAGATAGCGCACGGCATCGCGCATCGCGTCGTCCTCGACCAGCACCACCTCGTCCACGTACGCCTGGTGATGCGCGAACGGGATCGTCCCGATCTCCACCGCCAGCAACCCATCGGCCAGACCCGCCGTGCGCGCCAGTCTAACGGGCGCCCCGTGCTCGCGCGCACGCGTCAACTTGGGCGCGCCCTCGGGTTCGACGCCGATCACCCGCGCATGCGGCGCCAACGACTTGATCGCCGTGGCCACGCCCGCGCTCAACCCGCCGCCGCCCACCGGCACCAGCACGGTCTCGACGTTAGGCAAATCCTCGGCGATCTCGAGGCCCGTCGTGCCCTGGCCGGCAATGATGGTGTGGTTGTCGTACGGCGGGACCAGCGTGAGCCCCTCGGCCGCCACGAGCTCGGCCGCGCGCGCCATGCGGTCCGCCGTCGTCGTACCCGCCAGCACGATCCGCGCGCCTAACCGTTGAGCACCCGCGCGCTTGGCCGCCGTCACCGTGGTCGGCATCACCACGGTAGCCGGCACGTTGAAGAGACGCGCCGCCAGCGCCACCGCTTGCGCGTGATTCCCCGACGACGGCGCCACCACGCCGCGCGAGCGCGCCTCGGGCGTGAGCCGCGCCAGGAACGTGTACGCGCCGCGAAACTTGAATGCCCCGCCGCGCTGCAGCATCTCGGGCTTCAGGAAGAGCGAACCCGCCTCGAGACCGATCGACGCGGCGAGCTCGTCCGCCGGCAACAGCGGCGTACGCACCGCCACGCCGCGCAGCGCCGAGGCGGCGGCACGAATGTCGGCAAGACTAACGAGGCGCGTGCTGGTGGACGGCGCGACCGACGTCATGATGCCACTCTGCTAAGGGAGACCTCGTCCCGCCAGAGGCACGAAACGATCCGCCTGTGCACTCCGCCGGTGCGTGCGCGCTGCTACTGCTCCTCTTCCGGAACCAGCGTCACCGGCTCGTCGCCTTCGTCGCCGCCCTGCTCGTCGTCCTCGATCACGACCCGCGCCACGTCGCACACCCGATCGCCGTCGTCGAGGTTCACGAGCTTCACACCCTGCGTGTTGCGCCCGCTCACGCGAATGCCCTTTACCGGCATCCGGATCACGACGCCGTGCTTCGTGATCAACATCAGCTCGTCGTCCGGCAACACTTCCTTGAGCGCCACCACGTCGCCGGTCTTGTCGGTGCGGTTGAGCGTGATGATGCCTTTGCCCCCGCGCTTCTGCACGCGGTACTCGTCGATCGGCGAGCACTTGCCCATCCCCTTCTCGGTGACCACGAGCAACGTCGCCTCGCGCTTGATCACCACCATCCCTTTCACTACGTCTCCCTCCCGCAACTCGACGCCTTTCACACCCGTCGTGTCACGGCCCATCTCGCGGACGTCCTGTTCGTGGAACCGGATCGACAAGCCGTGCTGCGTAGCCAGCACGATGTCGTTGTTGCCGCTCGTCACCTGCACGTCGATGAGTTGATCGTCGGGCTCGATCTTGATCGCTTTGATGCCCGTCGTGCGCGGATTCGCGTACTGCGAGAGCGCCGTCTTCTTCACGGTGCCCTGCCGCGTCGCGAACAGCAGGTACTGCGACTCGCTGAACTCGCGCACCGGCACCATCGCCGAGATCGTCGTGTCCGCCGACACGTTGATCAGGTTCACGACGGCTTTGCCCTTCGCCGCGCGGCCCGCCTGCGGAATCTCGTGCACCTTGAGCCAGTAGCAGCGCCCGTCGTCGGTGAAGAACAGGATGTAATCGTGCGTCGACGCGATGAAGAGATGCTCGATGAAATCTTCATCCTTCAGCGCCTGCCCGTTGTTCCCGCGTCCGCCGCGCCGCTGCTTCTTGTACGTCGTCACCGACGTCCGCTTGATGTAGCCGGTGTGAGACACGGTCACCACCATGTCCTCTTCGGCGATCAAGTCTTCGATCGTGAATTCGCCCTCGTCGCTCGTGATCTCCGTGCGACGGTCGTCGCCGAACTTGGCCGCGATCGTGTGGAGCTCGTCCTTGAGGATCTTCATGCGCCGGTCCCGCGACGCGAGAATCGCGCGGAACTCCTTGATCTGCCCGCGCACTTCGGTGAGCTCCTCTTCCAGCTTCTCGCGCTCGAGTCCGGTGAGCTTCGCCAGACGCATGTTGAGGATCGCGTCCGACTGCCGCTCGGTGAGCTTGAACCGCCGCTGCAGTTGGGCGCTCGCCTGCGGCGTGTCCTCCGCCTTCCGAATGAGCTTGATCACCTCGTCGATGTTGTCGACGGCGATCTTGAGCCCTTCCAGGATGTGCTCGCGCTCGAGCGCCTTGTCGAGATCGAACTGCGTCCGCCTAACGATGACGTCGTGGCGGTGCGTGATGTAGTGCTCGAGCAGCTCCTTGACCGGCATCACCTTCGGCACCAGCTGCCGCGTGTGCGCGTCGGGCACCAGCGCCAGGTTGATCACGCCGAAGGTCGCCTGCATCTGCGAGTGCTTGTACAACTGGTTCAGCACCACGCGCGGGATCGCGTCGCGCTTGAGCTCGATCACGACGCGCATGCCGTCGCGGTCCGACTCGTCGCGCAGATCCGAGATGCCTTCCACCTTCTTCTCGCTGTGCAGCACCGCGATCTGCTCGACCAACTTCGATTTGTTGACCTGATACGGAATTTCGGTGATGACGATCTGCGACTTGTTCGACGACTCCTTCTCCTCGATCACCGCGCGCGCCCGCATCACGATCCGGCCGCGCCCCGTCTCCTGATAGTCCTTGATCCCCTGACGCCCGTAGATGTAGCCGCCCGTCGGAAAGTCCGGCCCCTTGATCAACTTCCGGATGTCGCTCTGCGTCGCGTCCGGATTGTCGATGAGATGCACGACGGCGTTCACCACTTCGCGCAGATTGTGCGGCGGGATGTTCGTCGCCATGCCCACCGCGATGCCCGACGACCCGTTCACCAGCAGGTTCGGGAACCCCGCCGGAAGCACCTTCGGCTCCTGCAGGCGATCGTCGAAGTTAGGCGCGAAATCCACCGTGTTCTTGTCGATATCCGACAAGAGATCGGTCGCCAGCGCCATGAGCCGCGCTTCCGTGTACCGGTACGCCGCCGCGCCATCGCCGTCCACCGACCCGAAGTTCCCCTGCCCGTCCACCAGCGGGTACCGCAGCGAGAAGTCCTGCACCATGCGGACGAGCGCGTCGTACACGCTCACGTCGCCGTGCGGATGGTACTTGCCTAACACATCGCCGACGACCGTCGCCGACTTCTTGTACGGCCGCCCCGGGACGAGTCCCAGCTCGTTCATCGCGTACAGCACGCGGCGATGGACGGGCTTGAGCCCGTCGCGCACGTCCGGCAACGCGCGCGACACGATCACGCTCATCGAATAGTTGATGAACGACTCTTTGATCTCTTCGTCGATGAGCCGGGAGACGATCCGTTCGCGATTGTTTGGGGCGGTCATGCGGGTACGGCGGAGGAGAAAGAACGCAGGAAGATCATAGGCTGGAAATCTAATCCGCGACGGCCCACCGGACAACGGGGAACGGACAATCTAAGCCGTTGTAGGCGCGCGGCTTACGAAGCTGGCTCAGCCGCCCATCGATCACCCCGACCGGCTCGTCTGGGACCCCGCGCCGTCGCCGTCCATCACCTCACGCACCGATGCCGCATCGCTGTCGCCTAACCCGGCTGCCACGGCGCGCGCGAACTGGTCCCGGATCACCGCCGTCGCCGGCAACGCGAGCCCGTGCTCTTCCGCGCTCGCCAGCACCAAGTCCAGATCCTTGAGCATGAGCCGCGTGCTGAATTGCGAGTCGTAGCGCCGCTCGAACAACAATGGCGACTTGTAGCCCACGAACGGCGACGCGAGCACGGAGCTCAAGAGCGTCTCCCGGAACAGATCGAGCGGCAGTCCCGCGCGATTCGCCGCCGCGATCGACTCGCTCAACAATTCGATCGTCCCGCCCACGAGCAGATTCATCACGAGCTTGAGCGTGCTCGCCTTTCCAATGTCGCCCGCCCGGATGATCTGCTTCGCCACCACCAGCAACATCCCCGACACCTCGGCCACCGCCGCCGTGTCGCCGCTCACGATCGCGACCAACGTACCCGACGAGGCCTGGCCGATGCTGCCCATGACCGGCGATTCGACGTACGACACGTTCTTGTCGCCGCACTGCGCGGCGAATCGCGCCGAATCCGCCGGCCCAACGGTGGATGTGTTCACGACGATCGTTCCCGGCCGCGCCACCGCCAGCACACCGCGGTCCCCGCCTAACACAGCCGACACCGCCGCCGGGTCCGAGACCATGAGCACCACGGCGCGCGCGCCCGCCGCTGCGTCGCGCGGACTGTCCGCCACGCGCGCGCCCCGCTTGATCAGCTCATCAGCGCGACCCGCCGTTCGATTCCACGCCGTCACCAGATAGCCGGCGTCCACGAGACGGCCCGCCATCGGCTTCCCCATAGCGCCCAAGCCGAGAAACGCAATCGGTGTCCCCGTGTCCATGACACCAAATTACCAAATCGCTCTCGCTGAGCCAGGGCGGCCGCCGGTTAGTTTCGTGTCCCCCGGCGCACGTCGAAGATCGCGCTGCGCCTGCACTGCGGACAGATGAGCCACTCCCTGCGCCGCGCATAGCCGAGTCCGAAGGAACCGCCGCCGATGGGCCGCGTGGTCATCGCCACGTTGCACCGCGGACACAACGGGATCTCTCCCCGTACTACCGCGTCGCGAATGCCGGCCTGTTCCGCTGCGTCGTATTGCGCGCGGTCAGCCATCATCCACCGGGAAGTCCGGCCCAGCCCGCGTGTTGTCCGCCTGCGTGAGCGGCGTGGACCGCATCGCACCCGACGTCGCCTCGATTTCGCCGCGGGGCCCCGGATCGTTCTGGATGGCCGAGCGGAATCGCGACAGCTCGAAGCGCATGTGCAGCGCGACGATCGCGTGCCCAACGGTGCCCCACGCCAACGCCGCCAGCGGCGATCCGCCCTCGACCTCGTACGACCGCCGGACCAACGTCTCGGCGCCGTCGGCCACGAAGCTCCATCGTTCCTGCCCACGCCACGGGCCGTCGTACGACAGCGCCACCTCGCGATCGCTGGTCGCTTCCACCACGTACTCGAAGCGCATGCCGCCGAACAGCTCCAGCGCGAAGCGATCGCCCGCGCCTAACGCAGGAGCCGTCGTGCGCGTCACGAGATGAACATCGGGCGCCATCCATTCGCGGGCGCGCGCCACGGTGAGCAGCGCACGCATGGCCTGCGCGGGCGCCGCCGGCACGACGATCAGCTCCTCGACGCGCGTCATACCGCCCCCAGCTTCGCCCGCACGGCATCTGGAATCGGAATCGTGCAACGCGAGTCATAGTCGTACATCACCTGAACCGTGCGACCCTCGGCCACCACGCGATCTCCCTCCGTAGCTCGAATCACGTACGACCACACCCATGCCTTGGTGCGGACTTCGCTCGTCACGATCTCGATCTCGAGCGCCTGTCCGATCATCGCCTCGCTCACGTAGCGCACGGTTGCTTCGGCGACGATGAACGGGAAGTCCGCGTCGCCGTCCATACGATCGACCCACACGCGATGCCGCGCCATCTCGAAGTACGTGAGGTACACGGCGTTGTTCGCGTGTCCTTTGGAATCGTAGTCGGCGTAGCGCGTCTCCACCGGCATACGCATGTCAGTCGTCTCCGCCCACGCGCAGCACCACCTTGCCGAAGTGTTCCGGCGACGCGAGACGCTCGTACGCCGCACGGCCTTGCTCGAGCGAATGCACCGAATCGACCACCGGAGCGAGATGGCCGCGCTCGAATGCGCCTACCATCGCGTCGAGCTCGCGATCGTTCCCCATGGTCGACCCCAGGATCGACCACTGATTCCAGAAGAGGCGGCGCACATCGGTCTCGACCATGGGACCGCTCGTCGCGCCGCACGTCACGAGCCGGCCGCGCTTGCCTAACGCAAGCAGCGAGTGCGCCCACGTCGCCTGCCCTACCGTGTCGACGACCACGTCGGCCCCGCGCTTGCTGGTGCGGGCGCGCACCTCGCGCGGCACGTCCTGCGTGCGGTGGTTGAACGCCGCGTCCGCGCCTAACCCGAGCGCCCGCTCGAGCTTCGCGTCGCTCCCCGACGTCACCCACACGCGCGCGCCGTGCAGCTTCGCGATCTGCAGCGCCGCCAACGCCACGCCGCCCCCGATACCCCAGATCAAGACCAGATCGCCTTCGCGCACCGCCGCCCGCGTCACGATCATGCGCCATGCCGTGAGCGCCGCCAATGGCAACGCGGCCGCCACCTCCCACCGCACCGACGACGCAATCCGACGCACGTTGAACGCGGGAACCACCACGAATTCGGCGCAGGTTCCCGGCATGTGCTCGCCCAGAATTTTGTACGACACGCAGAGCGATTGCTCGCCGGCACGACAATACTCGCACGTCCGGTCGCTGATCCCCGGTTGGATGAGCACCCGATCGCCAACGGCGACGTCGCGCACGTCCGCACCAACCGCATCCACGACGCCGGCACCATCGGAACCGACGACCCAATCCGGCGTGATGGTTATTCCAGGCAAGCCCTCGAGCACGAACAGGTCGAGACGGTTGAGCGCCGCCGCGCGCACGCGAACGCGAACGTCGGTGCTCGTGCGCAACTCCGGCGTGGGCAAGTCCTCGCACACCTCGAGACGGTCGAGTCCTCCATGCGCCGAGATGGTGAGTGCTCGCACGATGTTGTCGTCGGGTTATATTTGGAAAGTGAATGCTACCGAGCGCTCCTGCGTCGAGCAACGCGCCGGTTAACACCGTACTACCACACGTGTCAACGCGATGATTTCGATCAAAGTGCCGCCGCTCGGTGAGTCGATCGTCGAAGCGACGATCGCGCGCTGGGTGAAGCGCGAGGGCGACACGGTTGCGCAAGGCGACACCATCGTCGAGCTCGAGACCGACAAGATCACGGTCGAAGTTCCGGCGCTCAAAGCCGGCACGCTCGTCAAGCGCCTGCATCAAGAAGGCGATGTCGTGAAAGTCGATGACGAGCTCGGCCAGATCGACGAGACGGCAACGGCACCGGCGGCGAAACCCGCTGCCGCACCTGCACCGGCCGCCGTTTCAGCTCCTGCACCCGCGCCTGCCGCCGCGTCATCGGCACCTGCTGTCGCAGCGGCGCCGACACGCGCGTCGCCGGCAGCGCGTCGCGTCGCCGAAGATGCGGGCATCGATCTCGCTACCGTCAGCGGCCGTGGCCGCGGCGGCATGGTCACCAAGAGCGATGTGATCGAATCGCACGGCGATGGCGCCGCGGCGCAAGCGACGCGCACGGCGCCAAGCGCGCCGGTGGCGTCGCCCGCTCCCGCGCCGCGCCCAACGACGCCGAGCGCAGAATCGCAGGGCCGCGAAACGCGCGAGCGCATGACGACGCGCCGCAAGCGCATCGCCGAGAACCTCGTGCAAGCGCAGCACGCCACGGCGCATCTCACGACGTTCAACGAAGTCGACATGTCCGCCGTCATCGGCGTGCGTGAACGGCTCAAGGAACGCGTCGAGAAACAGCACGGCGTCAAGCTGACGTTCATGCCGTTCTTCTCGCGCGCCGCCGCGATGGCGCTCAACGCGTATCCGGTCGTGAACGCGCAGATCGACGGCGACAGCATCATCTACAAGCACTACGTGAACCTCGGTATCGCGGTCGCGTCGGATCAAGGACTCGTCGTCCCAGTGATCAAGGATGCCGATCGCATGGGGATGATCGAGTTCAGCCGCGCATTGTCGGCCGTCGCCGGGCGTGCCCGAGAGGGCAAGCTGACCATGGATGATCTCACCGCCGGGACGTTCACGATCACAAACGGCGGTGTGTTCGGCTCGTTAGTCTCGACGCCCATTCTCAACTATCCGCAGGTCGGGATTTTGGGCCTGCACAAGATTCAGGATCGGCCGATCGCGATAGGCGGCGCCGTGGTGATCCGCCCCATGATGTACATCGCGCTGTCGTACGATCATCGACTCGTGGATGGCCAGCAGGCCGTGCTCTTTCTCGTGCGCGTGAAAGAGCTGATGGAAGATCCGGCCGCCATGCTCATCGATTGATCGCGCGCGCCGTGCGTGGGCGCCCGGCCGCGGCCCACGCACTCCCTGTTCCCTGGTTAGGCAATGGCTGATTCGCTCTCTCCCGACGTCGTCATCATCGGCGGCGGCCCCGGCGGCTACGTGGCCGCGATTCGCGCCGCGCAACTCGGTCTCTCGACCGTGTGCGTCGAAATGGACGCCACGTTGGGCGGCACGTGCGTGAACGTCGGGTGCATTCCGTCCAAGGCGCTGCTGCAGTCGTCCGAGCACTTCGAGTTCGCGCGCAGGCACATGGCCGACCACGGCGTGCGCGTGGGCGAGGTCACCCTCGATCTGCCGACGATGCTCACGCGGAAAGACCGCGTCGTCGCGGCCAACACACGCGGCATCGAGTACCTGTTTCGCAAGAACAAGGTCACGTGGGCGAAGGGGCGCGGCACGCTGAAGCCTGGAAACGTGGTCGAGGTCGTCGCGGCGGACGGTTCGACCACCACGTACCGTGCGCGTGACGTGATCATCGCCACCGGCTCCGTGCCGATCGCGCTGCCGTTCCTGCCGTTCGACGAGGATCGCGTGTTGTCCAACGTGGGCGCGCTCGCGATGCGCGAGGTGCCGGAGCACCTCGTCGTCATCGGCGGCGGCGTGATCGGCCTGGAGTTGGGCTCGGTGTGGCGCCGGTTAGGCGCCAAGGTGACCGTGGTCGAGCTCCTGCCTACGATTCTCGCCGGCAACGACGCCGAGGTCGTGAAGGAAGCCGACAAGGTTTTCCGCACGCAGGGGCTCTCGATTCGTGCGGGTACGCGCGTCACCGGTGCCGCACGAGACGGCAATCGCATTCGCATCGACCTCGAGGCCAACGGCGCACGGGACACGCTCACGGCCGACCGCGTACTGGTGGCCGTTGGGCGCAAGCCGACGCTCACCGGCATCGATGCCGCGGCACTCGGCCTGGCGACGGGGAAGCGCGGCGAGATCATCGTCGACCCGCAAATGCGGACCAACGTGCCACACGTCTACGCGATCGGCGACGTCGTGGGCGGCATGCTGCTGGCGCACAAGGCCGAGGAAGAAGGCGTGGTGGCAGTGGAGACGATGGCGGGACGGCGCACCCACATGAATTACCGCCCCGTTCCGTCCATCGTGTACACGTGGCCGGAGATTGCCGCGATCGGCCTTACCGAGCAGCAGGTGAAGGACAGCGGGCGCGATTACCGTGTCGGACGCTTTCCGTATTCCGCCAACGCTCGCGCACGGACGGCCGGCGAGACGACGGGCTTCGTGAAGCTCATCGCCGACGCGAAGACCGACCTGCTTCTGGGTGCGCACATGATCGGACCCACCGTCTCGGAATTGGCGGCCGAGCTCGTGCTCGCATTCGCGTACGATGCGTCGGCCGAGGATGTAGCGACGACCATCCATGCGCATCCGACCCTGAGCGAGGCGACGAAGGAAGCCGCGTTAGGCGTGGCCGGCCACGCGATTCACATCTAACTGCGGTTGTCGGGCACAAAAAAAGGCGCACGCCATTGGCGTGCGCCTTTGTTCGTTCCGTGCAATCGCGGTTAGCGGCCCTTGGTGAGGGCAGCGCCAATCGCCATACCGACTGCCACGGCGCCGGCCGTCGCGGCCATCGCCACCATCGGCGTCACCGTCACTTGGCGCTTGAACCAAGGCAACGCCGGCGGCGCATCCTCAGGCAGCGCTTCCATGATCTGGCGATACACGTGCACCGGCGTCTTCGCCTCGCGACGCACTTCGACTTCCTTCTCGATGCGCAGCCAGAACTCGACGTCGCGCGCGGTCGCGCGGGTGCGGGCCTCGCTCTCCGGCACCTCGCCATCGAGCCATGCATTCAGGGTCGCCGTCCCGGGGTCACCTGCTAACGGAACCTCGCGGTCGGACAGCGGACGCGCCACAGAAGACTCACGCGACTTGGGCGTGTCGGCTTCGCTCCGGCGCTCTCGGGGATCAAGGTTATCGAGCATCAGGCGTATTTTTCCTCTAGAAGGACCTGGAGCGCTTCGCGTGCCCTGTGCACACGCATCTTCAGTGCCCCGACAGTGGTGCCTAACAGATCTGCCATCTCCTCGTACGACCGGCCTTCGACGTGCTTCATCACGAAGGCCTCTCGAAGCGACGGCGCCAGCTGGGCCAATGCGCGATCCAGATCCGACCGCAGCTCGGTCCGGTCAAGGTCTTCTTCCGGCGTCGCAAATGCGGAGGGCTGATCGTCCTCCTCATAGCTCAAATGCGTGCGGCGAATGTTCTTGAGCCAGTCCTTGCACCCGTTCGCCACGATCCGGAAAATCCAAGCATCGAAACGCCCATGCACCTCGGCCAGATGCTGGTACGCTTTTATGAAAGACGCTTGAAGGATGTCTTCGGCGACATCCGGACTTCCGGTCATGCCAAGCGCGTGCCGGTACAACGGATCGCTGTAGCGTCTGATCAGCATTCCGAACGCATTGCGATCACCCTGGAGCACACGCCCGATCACTTCATGATCCGCTTCCTGCGAATCCGCGGCGCGAGGCGCAACGATCACTGAGGTCGTTTTCACGCCGCTAGTGTAACGCTTCATGCGTCCCCTGGACAGCCCTGATAGGCTCGGGATCGGTCGCACGAAGGTGGCCATGCTGGTGTGACGAGCAGAATGGCCGAACGTAACGTCCCGAAGGACTACCGAAGTTGTGCATGATAGAGAAGCTCCCGTAAGGCATCCGCGCGGTAGCGGCGCTTCGCGTGATTTCGATCGGCGCGATAGCGGCGGTATTCGCGAACGAACCGGCAACTCCGGCCGTCGATTGCGGCATCATCAAGTACACGGCGCAACGCTATTTCGTTTAGCACTCCCTCCGAGTTGTAGCTCACCAGGACATGTCGGGCCTCAGTGGCGGCGAGCAGATCCCGCAGCGAACGCTCCGCGCCCTTCGATGAACACCACGCGCTGCGCGTCGTGCCTGCGGAGTCGCGGATCAATCCCGTTTTCCCGCGTACGACCGGGACGTCGCTGAACCAGCCGCGTGCAATGACTTCGGGGATGTGGTAGTACCCCGCGTATTGGCGGCTGTTGTAGGGCGGATCGATGTACAGGAGCTCGACCGGACCGATCTGCGATGCGACTTTCTCCGCGTCCGCGAGATGCGCCGTCGATCCGCGCGCGCCGCGAACGGGATGACGCGGCACGAGATCCACCGCGCGCTTGGCGTTGGGCTGCCACGACTTGATGAATGCGGCGTAGACGCCGGCGGTGTTCGCGACGCGATCGGCGGCTTCGAGCAGCGCGGCCAACAATATGTAGAAGCCGTCGTCCCCGATCAGTCCCTCGGAATGCCATCCGTGCAAGCGTGTGCGAATGGCGTCGATCCTCATCGCGTTCTCGTCCGTGAAATACATGCGGCCGCCGGCCGGCGCATAGTGCGCCGCGATGAATCCGCGTTCGGGCTCGAGCCAGCGCGACAGATACTCGCATACCGCCGAGAGTGCGCCCGGGCCGCGCCGCGAGAGCGCCGCACGAAATCGCTGCGACCGCATGGCGCGTCGCAACTCGGGATCTCCCGCACGCAGCTCGGCGAAGCTGGGCACCCGCTGTGCCACCACGTACGCACGTTGAAACACGTACGAGTACGACATGATGTCGCTCGACGCGACACGCCAGCCCGACGCTTTCAGCTCGCGGCCCACGACGGCGGTGCCCGCGCACGCATCGTGCGCCGCGCCCGGCCCCAAGCCTAACGATGTCACCGCCTCGAGGATGAACGGCAGGAGCCGCGTCTTGTTACCGATGTAGCGCACGCGCCCGGCCGGTGCTTGCGTTAGCCACGGAAGACCGCCCAGCCGCGGGCGCGGATGTCGGCGCCATGCTCATCCAGGCGCGGTGGCGGGAAGCGTACGGCGCCGGGCACCGACGGTGCGACGCCGGTGAGCGCCGACGCCCCGGCGTCCCGCAGCGCTTCGAGTACCGTGCGGACGGTGCCGCACGGAACGCCGACCGCATCGAGCGCGGCAGCGACTTGGGCCGCCGTGCGCGTCCGGACCTGCCCCGCGACCGCGCCCACGACGCGGTCGCGATGCGTCACGCGTCCGGCGTTCGTCGCGAGCGCGGGATCGTCGGCCAGCGCGTCGATGCCTAACACACGGGCGCAGGCGCGCCACTGGGCGTCGCTGCCGACGGCGATCACGATCGAGCGGTCACTCGCCTCGAACAGCTCGTAGGGCACCAAGTTCGGGTGCGCATTGCCCCATCGCGCGGCGTCGCGTCCGGTGACGAGGGCGTTCTGCGCCACGTTGACCAACGCCGCGGTCGCGCTCTGCGCGAGCGACGTGACGACGTGTCGTCCGCGGCCGGTGCGGGCGCTCGAGACCAACGCGGCGAGGGTCGCGATCGCGGCGTCCTTGCCGGCGATCACGTCGGCCAGGGCCACGCCCACCTTCATCGGTTGTCCGTTAGGCTCGCCGGTGATCGCCATCCAGCCGCGCTCGGCCTGTACCACGTAGTCGTAACCCGGCCGGTTGCTGTCGGAGCCGAAGCCGGTGATCGTGCACCACACGAGCTGCGGCCGGCGCGCCAGAAACCGGCCGGGATCGAGTCCATGTCGCTCGAGTGTGCCGCGGCGAAAGTTGTCGACGACGACATCGGCCTGGCCGAGTAGCGATTCGATGAGCGCGCGATCTTGTTCGATGGCGAGATCGGCCACAACGCTCTTCTTGTTGCGGTTGATGCTCAGATAGTAGGCGCTCTCGCCGCGGCTATCGAACGGGGGGCCCCAGGTTCTGGTATCATCGCCGGCGCCGGGCCGTTCGACTTTGATGACATCGGCGCCGAGGTCGCCGAGCATCATGGTACAGAGGGGGCCGGCGAGGACTCGACTGAGGTCGAGTACTCGCACTCCATCCAACAACTGTCGTTCTTCTGTTTCCATAGAGACGCTATTTTGTTGCTAAAAAGGCGATAGTACGCGGCAGATCGTGGACGGTTCGCGAGCGGCTACGACGTAGAGTTTGCCGGACGAACGACTTGCGTAGTTGACGTGAAATCATATACTTACCGGCGCCTAACCCAACGGCTCGGACGGATGGCGTCGCGCCCCTCCGCAGCCCACGGTCCGACCTTTCGTTGCCCGCGACTTCACACACGCTGCGTCACCTCACTGCCCGACAGGGAGCGCACTCCTCATATGGTGGATAAGCCGCAAGCCGCAGACGCCAAGGTCTCCGACCTGCCACCGGCCACGCCGCCAAGCCAGCCGCCCGCTCCGCGACGCGGCCCCGGTCACAGAAGCACCGATGCCCGCGACACTGTCGCGGAGATGGCGCTGAGGGCGCAGGAAATCAGTCAAGAAGCCGGCAGCAAGATCGCAACGGCAATCAAAGACGTTATCAACGCCGCCGCTGGGCTCGCCGGATTTACCATAGAAAGTGCGCGAGACATCGTGCAGTACATGGTGCGTCGCGGGCAGATGGCCCAGGAAGAGGCTGATCGAATCATCCGCGAAGCCGAAGAAGCGTACGGCAAACGGAAGCCCGCGGGTAAGCAGACGCCGGCTCCTCCGACGCCGGCGCCGATGGCCCCCGCCCCGGTAAAGAAGCCGGCGCCAGCGCCGCCTCCGGTCGCCATAGAAAAACCGGTGTCGCACGCGGCGCCGCCCAAGCCGCCCGCCAAGGCGGCCAAGACCGCACGTCCCGCACATGCGGCGAGTCGCCCCGCCGCGAAGAAGCATTCAACCGCCGCCTCTCGCCCCAAGAGCGCCGCGAAGAAGCCGGCCAAGAAGAAGCGCTGAGTCACGGGCCGTTGGGCGCGCGGATACCGCGCTGGGCGGCCAGCCACTTAAGAAATCGCGTCACGGCGTTCGTGTCTTCGAGCGAGAACTCGGCCGCCGTGCGCGTGCCGTCATCGTTCGTCACGCGCGCCGTGACCGCGGCCGGCGCCGACGCTCGTAGACTCGCGAATGCGTCCTCGTCCGTGGCGTCGTCGCCCAGATAGACCACGGCCGCGCCATCGTTCGCGAGCTCGCGCATCAAGCGCAGCGCGACCGTGCCCTTGTTCACGTCTTCGTTAGGCCGAATCTCGAACACCTTCTTCCCTTCCATCACGCGCAGGCCGTAGCGCTCCGCGGCGCGGTCGACGGCGGCGCGGAGCGCGGGCGCCGCCGAAGCGTGCGCCAGGCGGAAATGCACGCTCGCCGTCCACCCCTTGTCCTCGATCAAGGCACCGGGCACGGACGCGACGACGTGCGCGATGTCGCTCACTACACCTGAAACGGCATCGCGCGCGCTGCCTAACGCTCCGCCATCGAGGAGGCTCCCGTCCGGGCGCACGATCTCGAACCCGTGATTGCCCACGACCCAGGCGCCCGACACGCCGGCGAGGCGCACGACGTCGGAGGCGGCCCGGCCGGACACGAACGCCACGATGACTCGAGGATGCGCCGCGAGCGCTTCGATCACGCGCCTGGTCTCCGGCGGCACCGCGGCATCTTCCGGGCGCGGTGCGATCGGCGCCAGCGTCCCATCGACGTCGAGCATCAACAGCAGCGGCGTCCCGGCGAGCCGAGTGGCAACATCGGCAGTAACCGGAAGCAGCGGACGCGTCACGCCGCGCCGGTCTCCTGCGAGCGCTCCGCGATAATCGCTTCGGTGCGACTGAGTATGGCGGCCAACCAATCGAAAATCGTGCGGCTCCGCAGCTGCGTGCGCATGCGGTGCATCCGCACGCGTCGCTCGCCGTCTCCCATGCTCACGGCGCGACGAACGCCTTC
Source organism: Gemmatimonadaceae bacterium (assembly GCA_025449955.1). Classification (GTDB taxonomy): domain Bacteria; phylum Gemmatimonadota; class Gemmatimonadetes; order Gemmatimonadales; family Gemmatimonadaceae; genus JADGGM01. The sequence continues at coordinate 21,780 of JANWIK010000047.1, read as the reverse complement.
GACGAAGCCGTCGATGTTGAACGGGTTGATGAGCACGGCGCCATCGATTTCCTCGGCGGCGCCGGTGAAGCGACTCAACACCAGCACGCCGCGTTCTTCGATCTGGCAGGCGACGAATTCTTTGGCCACCAGATTCATTCCGTCCTGCAGTGATGACACGAGACACAAGTCGGCCGCCCTATAGACGCCCGCCAACAACTCGGCGCTGACGTTCTCGTGGACAAGAACGATCGGGGTCCACGTGCGCGTCCGGAATCGCGCGTTGATCTCGAGCACACCCCGCACCATTTCCTCCTCGAGCGCACGGTACGCGGAAATCTCCGACCGCGACGGGGTGGCGACGAGGAGGAACGTGAACCGCTCGCGCATTTCGGGGTGCTGCTCCCAGAGCAGGCGCAGCGCGCGCAGCCGCTCCGGAATGCCCTTCGTGTAGTCGACCCGATCGACGCCCACGCCTAACCGGCAATCGTTCTTGGCGTAGCGCGACCGCAAGCGCTCGGCGAGCGCGGTGTTGACGGGCGTCGCCGCGAGACGCTCGTAGCGGTCGACGTCGATGCTGATCGGATACACGCCGACCTCGACCACGCGCCCCTCGAACTGGATCGTGAAGGTCTCCGAATCGATCTCGGCCTCGGGGATGAATTCGGCGACGCAGCCCAAAAAGTTGAGCGCGTAGCGCTCCGTATGAAACTCGATGAGGTCGTTGCCCAAGAGTCCGCGCAACAACGCTTCATCGACGTCGACCGGCAGCAGACGAAGGATGTCGGCGGGCGGGAACGGGATGTGCCAGAATTGATGCAGCAGCTGCGGTTCGACGATGTCGCGTATCATCGCCGCCGCCAACCCAAAGTGATAATCCTGGATCCACACGACGGGCTTCTTGTCGGCGCGTCGGATCTCGTCGGCGACGGCACGCGCGAACTTCGCGTTCACGCTTTGATAGCGTTCCCAATACTCGTTGCGATACGAGAAATGTTGAACGAGCAGATGGCAGAGCGGCCAGAGCGAGCTGTTGGCGAAGCCGAGATAGAATCCGTCGATTTCGCCCGCATCGAGGAAGACGCGACGCAGCGTGTATGCGTTAGTCTGCGGCGGAACGCGCAGGCGGCCGTACGTATCGGCGGTACCTTCGTCCGCGCTCCCCGATCCCCACGCGACCCACACGCCGTGCGTCGCTTGCATTGTCGGGTCGAGCGCGGAGACCAATCCGCCCGGCGGTTGTCTCACCTCGATTGCGCGGTCGCCGCCGGTGCCTTCGACGAACCGGTGTTCATACGGCTCCCGGTTCGACAGCATGATGAGCGTCCGGTCAACGAGGTATCGCGAGAGGTCTGGCATCTGGCACCCGGCGCACGGACGAAGGGACTGGAAGCTCTATCATGGCCCGCACACAACAGTCTGGCAATCGAGCGGGCACGGACTAGCTTTCCATTTCTCTCCGCCGCGACCCGCTACCTACGATGGAATATGCACTCGCTCCAACGGTTTGGCGCTCGTTGCCGCATCGCATGGCAGGTGCCACGTCGTCATTCGAGCTGAACCGTGCGTGAGGTGACGGCGCGCGCGCCGGTGCGCATCGATTTCGGCGGCGGGTGGACCGATGTGCCGCCGTATCCGCACGAAGAGGGCGGATGCGTGTGCAATGTGGCCATCGCGCGCTACGCGACGGCGCGGCTCGCCGAGCGCAGCGTTGGGCTGCATGTGGATGCGGACGACGAGGACCAGGCGCTGCCACGCGCAGCGCTCGAGCGCGCCGGCATCGCGCACGTGGCGCTCAAGCTCCGTAACGACTTTCCGCGCGGCGCGGGCCTTGGTGGATCGTCGGCGGCCGGTGTGGCGATCCAGGCGGCGCTCGCGGCGTGGCGCGGCGAGAGCACCGACGGGACGTCACTCGCCGAGCGCAGTCGCGCGGTGGAAACGGAGGGATTGCGCGTGCCCGGCGGCAGCCAGGACCACTACGCTGCTGCGTTAGGCGGCGCCCTCGACTTGCGCTTGGGCGCGGCGGTCGAGGCGCGCCACATCCCGCTGTCGGCGGCGCGGCGCGCCGAGCTCGAGCGGCGGTGCATCATCGGCTTCACCGGCGAGTCGCGGATTTCGGGCCACACGATCACGGCGGTGATCGATGCGTATCGCGCGCGCGAACCGCGTGTGACCGCGGCGTTGCGGCGCATGAAGGCGCTCGCGGTTCGCATGGTCGAGACGTTGGGCCGCGGCTCGATCGACGAGTTGGCGGCGTTGGTGGACGAGCACTGGCAATTTCAGCGTGGGCTGCACGAGCGCATCTCGACTCCAGCTATCGAGCGCCTGCTCGAGGCGGCGCGTCGGGCCGGCGCGACCGGCGGCAAGGCGTTAGGCGCATCGGGCGGGGGCAGCGTGTTGGTCATTGCGCCGGAGGATGCCGCCGACGCGGTGCGCGCGGCGGTCGCCTCGATGGCGGTGCCGCTTCCGTTCGCGATCGACACCGACGGCGCGCGTCTGGTCGACGAGCCGGTGCCAGCATGACGGTGGACCGCGGCGACGCCGTCGCGCTGACCCGCGCGCTGGTGCGCATCGACTCGCGCAATCCGTCGCTGGTACCAGGCGCACCCGGCGAAGCGGCGGTCGCGCGCGGGCTAGCCGAGGTGTTGCGCGAGTGGGGATTCGCGGTGGATGTCCACGACGCGGCGCCTAACCGGCCGAACGTGGTGGCGCGCATCGGCCCGGCCGGCGGCCGCACGCTGATGTTCAACGGGCACCTCGACGTGGTGGGCACCGACGGCATGACGCACGCGCCCTTCGCCGCCGACGAGCGCGACGGGTCGCTCTGGGGACGCGGCTCGTCCGACATGAAGGGCGGCGTAGCCGCGATGTGCGCGGCGGCAGCGCGGGCAGCCGACGACGGCCTCGACTGCGAGCTCATCATTGCAGCCGTGGCCGACGAAGAGTACAGCAGCATAGGGACGCGCGCTGTGATCGCGCGCGGTGTGCGGGCGGACGCAGCGATCGTGACCGAGCCGACGCGTCTCGCCATCGCGCCGGCCCACCGCGGTTTCGTGTGGACCACGGTGACGGTTCGTGGGCGCGCGGCACACGGCAGCCGCTACGACGTCGGCATCGATGCGATTCGGCACGCCGGGTTGCTGTTGGCGGAGCTCGATGCGTTCGAGTCGCGCGAGCTCGCCACGCACACGCATCCGCTCTTGGGACGCGCGTCGTGGCACGCGTCGACGATCGACGGCGGGTTAGGCATGTCCACGTATCCGGATCGGTGCACGCTGCGCATCGAGCGGCGGACGCTGCCCGGCGAGACGCCGGCACAGGCGTTCGACGAAGTGCGCGATGCGTGCGCGCGGGTGCGCGCGCATCGCCCGACCTTCGACGCCGAAGTGACGCTGGACCTGACGCAGAATCCGAGCGATGTCGCGGTCGACGCACCCGTCGTGCGACGTCTGGAGAACGCGCTCGCGGAATGTGGTGAGTCGTCGCGCATCGAAGGGCTGAGCGCGTGGACCGACGCCGCGCTGCTCAACGAAGGGGGCATCCCCGCAGTCTGCTACGGGCCGGGCGACATCTCGCGCGCACACGCGGCTGCCGAGTGGATCGAAGTGGACGAGATCGAGCGCGCGACGCGCGTGCTCGCGGTTCTCGCTCGATCCTGGACCAGGGACGAGGAACCGGCGTGGCGCACCTGACCCCGGCACAGTACGATGCGTTGGAGCGCGCAATCGCGCACGCGTCGCGGATCGTGGTGATGCGACGCGGAACCGAATATGTCATCGTGCCGCGCCGCCTTCGCACGGACGGCCGGCACGAAATCATCGAGGCGACGAATCCGACGACGGGCGATGCGCTCTCGTTCTCGCTCGATGACATCGACACCGTGCACATCGTCCGTTAGGACACGAGATCATGCCCGGCACCGACGCTGCATCCCATCTCATCGCGATCTACGCCGACGAGTCCTGCCTCGGCAATGGGCGCGAGGGTGACAACCCCGGCGGCGCAGGCGGCCTCATCGAGATGGCGCGCGATGACGACTGTGAGCCCCTCCGTCGCGACTATTGGCTGGCAGAGCCGTCGACGACGAACAATCGGATGGCGCTCCGCTCGGCGATCGAAGGGCTGCGCCTGGTTGGGCTCGACGGCGCGTCCCATCACATCGTGTTCACGAGTGATTCCCGGTATCTGGTGGATGGCATGACGTCGTGGGTCTACGACTGGGCCCGGCGCGGGTGGCGGCGGAAGACCGGCGCCATCGAGAACGTTGCGCTGTGGCGCGAGTTGGTCGAGACGGCGCGTCGCCATCGCGTCGCGTGGCGCTGGGTGCGCGGACACGCGGGGCATCCGCAGAACGAGTACGCGAATGAGCTGGCGACGCGAGCGGCCGCACGGCAGGTTGGGTCCAACGGCATGATTGATTCGGAGTTCGACACGTGGTTGGCGGCCGAGCGGGCACGTGGGCGCGTGACGATCGCGCCGGATCCGATGCCGGATCGCACGATGTTCAAATCGGCACGAGAGTTACCGGCGGTTCAGACGGAGAGTCTCTTTTAACGTCCCGTCCCGTGGGAGACTCCGATGCGGAAGGTCTTGCTGTTGTTGGTGGTTGGCGTCGCAGTGGGCTATTGGTGGGGGTGGTCTGACGCCCAAGTGAACCAGGACGATGTGGTGACGCGTCTGGTGAACCAAGCGGGCGGCAAAACGCGCTCATCGCTCAAAGCGAACGCGGACCAAACGATGGACAGTCTCGAGCGACATTGACGTTCCACACACCGCTTTCGGCACCCGATGCCCGCACGCTTCGCGCTGCTCAGTATCTTGATTCCCTGTTACAACGAAGAAGCGACCATCGAGCGGACGCTGGATGCGGTGTTCGCCCAACGGAGCCGCCTCCAATCCTTGGGGCTCGGACTGCAAGTGGTCGCAGTGGACGATGCGTCTAACGATGCGACCTACGACCGGCTCGCGAAGCGAGCTGAAGCGGGTGACACGGCGCTGATCGTCGCCCGGCACCCGGAGAATCGCGGAAAAGGCGCGGCCATTCGCACGGCGCGCGAGCGGGCGACCGGCGACATCGCGATCATTCAAGACGCCGATCTCGAGTACGATCCCGCCGACATTCCCGCGATGATCAAGCCGATGCTCGATGGCCAAGCCGACGCCGTCGTCGGCACGCGGTTCAGCGGCGGCGGCGCGCATCGCGTGCTGTACTTCTGGCACCGCGTGGGCAATCAAGGCCTCACGCTCCTGTCCAATATGTTCACCAATCTGAACCTGACGGACATGGAAGTCGGGTACAAAGCGTTCACGATGGATGCGTTCCGTCGCATGCGCCTGACTAACGGGCGATTCGGCATCGAGCCGGAGATCGTGGCCCGCTTGGCGCAGATGGGCGCGCGGGTGTACGAGGTGCCGATCAGCTACCATGGTCGCACGTACGCCGAGGGGAAGAAGATCACGTGGCGGGACGGCGTCGCGGCCCTGCACCACATCACCCGGGCCCATCTCTCGTGGCGTGCGCAGGAGCGGCTGCCCGCCCCGCACGTGTGACGGCGCGGCGCGTCGCCTAACGCTCAGTAGCGGACGAACGGGCTGCTGGTGTCGTCGGGCGACCGGCGCGGGCGATAGCGGTACCACGTCCGGTCGCCGAAGCTTGTCGATTGAACCAGTACCATGCAGCGCCGCCCGCGAACAGGAACGCCGTGCCGGCCGTAAGAAAAAGGAACGTGCGGGATGACGGCGCCATGACCATGTCGCGCGCCCGCGTTCCGATCGCTGCCGCGCGGTCGCCGAGAGATCGTGCGGCCAAGTACGCGACGACGAGGAGGCAGCCGCCGCCCAGAAGCCACCACGAGACGACGCCGGACCACCACGGCAGCGCCCGGGGCAAGCAAATTCGCCACGGGCACGAGACCGAACAGGATGAGTAGTAGTGCCGTGGCGCGCGCGACCAGGCGCGGGGCTGACGAAATCGGCTGCAGAGGAGTTGACTCCAGCGTCGGCAAAGGCGCCCTTGCGCGAGCGCGGGCCGTGCCGCCTATAATTGGCAGGACGGCGCGTCCCACCTCTTCGTGGAATTGGATATGGATGATCTCGACCGGCTCTTTCGACGTCTCGTGGAGAACATACGTAACGGATATCCGGCGTACCTCTCACATCATTTCGAGGTGTCGGAGCTCTACCAGAACCTGATTCCGTACCGGCACAACCGCCGCGAGATGGGTATCGAGACCAATCAGGACTACGAGGTCGCCCTCTGTCGGCTGCTGTCCGGAGAGCGGGGTTATCTCGCAGTTGACGACGCGATGGCCGGGGCGTTACGCGCCGAACTCGCGACGCCCAATCCCAACACGGCGATCTTCCGCGAGTTCGCGGCGTCACGCGTAGCGTTGCTCGCTGGCGCACAGCGACGCGCCGATGAGATGGTAGTCGAGGCAGCGAGCGTCCCGCTCGACGCGACGCCAAGTGGGGCGGCGTCCGGCACGCCATCGCCGGCACCGCGCGCGTCGTGGGCGGCACGCGGATCGCCGAGCACGAGCGTCGCGACAACGATTCAACCCACGGCGAGTGTCGGTGCCTCGTCGTCGTCGGCATCGGCGCGGCATGATTCGAGTTGCCGATACTGCGGCGGCAACTTGCCTGACGGCCGGCGCGCCAGCTTCTGTCCGCACTGCGGTCAGAACCTCACGATCCAGCGGTGTCCAGCGTGCGGGACCGAGCTCGAGATGAGCTGGAAATTCTGCATCACGTGCGGCCGCGGTATCGCCACCTCGTAATGCGGTGCGCTGCCGTTTTCACGATTGGGACGTGTCTCGTGGTGGCCGCGTGTCATGGTGAATCGAAGGGCGGTCGCGTTCCGGTGGACACCGCGGCGGCGATGCCGCTCGGCGGCACGGCCGCCGAGAGCGCCGCGGCGCGCCCGACGACGGTGCCGCTCGAGAGCGCGACCGTGGCCGCGGCCGCACCGGTCGTGATCGAGCCCGCGGATTCGGCCGCGGGATTCGCGCTCTACCATGGAAAGGGCCGCTGCTTCACGTGCCACGGCGGGTTAGGCCGCGGCACCACAAAGTTAGGCCCCGATCTCACGGACACCACGTGGCTCAACGGCGACAGCTCGGTCGCCGGCATCCGCGGGGTGATCGCCACCGGCGTCGCCACGCCACGACAATTCTCCGTCGCCATGCCTGCTTACGCCGGAATGTTGGATGACTCGGACCTGACGCGGCTGGCCGCGTACGTCTACGCCCTGTCGCACCCGTCCGCGGTGAGCCACAGCCCGACGCCGTCCGATTCGGCGGCACGGCGCGCCGACACGGGCTCCCGGTTAGGCAAGTCCGCCGGCGACACGTCGCACCCGACGCTGCCGTGAGGCGCCGCCTGGCGGTCATCGCGGGCGACGGCATCGGACCCGACGTCGTCGCCGAGGCGCTCAAGACACTCGCGGCGGTCGAAGACGTGTTCCACGTTGGTCTCGACGTGGAGCGTCTCCCGCACGGCGCCGACCACTACCTGAAGACCGGCGTCACCATTGCGCCTGCGGACATGCAGCGCCTCGGCGCCGACTTCGACGCCATTCTGTTGGGCGCGTTAGGCGACCCGCGCGTCCCCGGCAACGAGCACGCGCGCGACATCCTCCTCGGCATGCGCTTTCAGCTCGACCTGTACGTGAACGAGCGCCCGGCGCGCCTGATCCACGAGCGCCTAACGCCGCTCAAAGGCAAGACGCCGCGCGATCTCGACCTCGTCGTGTTCCGCGAGAACACCGAAGGCCTCTACGTGTCGGTCGGCGGAACGTTCAAGCAGGGAACCCCGGACGAGATCGCGATCGCCGAAGAGCTCAACACGCGCAAAGGCGTGGAGCGCATCATCCGGCACGCCTTCGCGTGGGCGAAGGAGCATGGAAAGACGCGCGTGACGATGGCCGACAAAGCCAACGCCATTCAGGCCCACCATCTGTGGCGGCGCGTGTTCGAAGAGGTCGGTCGCGAATACCCGGGCATTCAGCGCGACACGCGATACATCGACGCGATGGCGATGGACCTCGTGCGGACGCCCGAGTCGTTCCAAGTCATCGTCACCGGCAATTTGTTCGGCGACATCCTGTCGGATCTCGCGTCGATGCTGGTCGGCGGACTCGGACTCGCGCCGAGCGCGAATCGCCACCCGGGCGGGGTGACGATGTACGAGCCAGTGCACGGCAGCGCGCCGCCGCTCGCCGGAAAAAATGTCGCCAATCCGATGGCGGCCATTCTCACGCTCGCCATGATGCTTGCGGATCTTGGCGCGGCTGACGCCGGTCGAGCCGTCGAGGACGCCGTTGATGCCGCCATCGGCCAGGGTGTCGGTACGGCCGACGTCGGAGGCACGATGGGAACCCGCGAAGTGGGCGACTGGGTCGCGACTCGAGTGCGCGAGGCGCGCGCCCGATAGCGCAGGTGCTCGGGCGCCATCCTTAGCAGTTCCCCCCGCATCGGTGACGGGTCATCTTTCACCCACAGCACACGCATTGGAGACCCCGTGAAAACCCAGGGCCAAGCCCGTGATGTCGTTTTCTTGTCCGCCGTCCGCACACCCTTCGGCACGTTCGGCGGTGCATTCAAGGATTTGAGCGCGATCGATCTGACGGTGCATGCGGCGACGGCGGCCATGCAGCGCGCCGGCGTCGAGCCCAGCGCGATCCAGCATTCGATTTTCGGCAACGTGATGCAGACGACGTCGGATACGATCTATTTCGCCCGACACGTTGCGCTGCGCGCCGGATGCCCCAACGAGACGCCGGGGCTCACGGTAAACCGCCTATGCGGATCCGGATTCCAAGCCGTGGTGAACGGCGCCGAGGAGATTCTGTTAGGCGAATCCGAATTGTGCTTGGTGGGCGGCGGCGAGTCGATGTCGCAGGCGCCGCACATCGCACGCGGCCTCCGGTGGGGCCTACAGTTGGGCAAGATGCCGCCGCTCGAGGACTCGTTGTGGGAAGGACTCAAGGATCCGGTCGCCGGCTTGGCCATGGCCGAGACCGCCGAGAAACTGGCGGGCCAGTATCATCTCGACCGTGGATGTGTAGATGAATACGCGCTGCGCTCGCAGCAAACGGCCCGCGATGCGTGGGCGTCAGGTGTATTCGACGAGGAAGTGATCGCGATTCCAGTGAAGAATCCCAAGACACGCCAGGTCGAACAGTTCCGCCGCGACGAGCACATGCGTCCGGACACCACCCTCGAGGGGCTGGCGCGCCTCAAGCCCGTGTTCAAGGCGGACGGCGTAGTGACGGCCGGCAATGCGTCGGGCATCGGCGACGGCGCGGGCGCTCTCGTCGTGAGCAGCGCAGATTGGGCGACCAAGAACGGCAAGAAGCCGCTTGCGCGGCTGGTGGCTTGGGGTGTGGCCGGCGTCGACCCGACGATCATGGGCATCGGCCCCGTGCCCGCCACGAAAATCGCGCTCCGTAAGGCGGCCATGTCGCTGGATGACATGGACTTGATCGAAGTCAACGAAGCGTTCGCGCCCCAGGTGTGCGCGGTCGAGAGAGAGCTCAAAATCCCGCGCGAGAAGTTCAACGTCCACGGCGGAGCCATCGCGCTCAGCCATCCATTGGCCGCATCGGGAGCGCGGATCACGGCGCATCTGATCCATGCGTTGCGGGCCGCCGGCAAACGCTACGGACTCGGTTCTGCGTGCATTGGCGGTGGACAGGGAATCGCTGTGATCATCGAGGCATTTGTGTGATGCGCGCTCCAACGGCGCGTCATGCCACTCTAGCACCGGATCCATTCCCGTGAGCCGAAACCCAGCGTCGTCTTCCGCCCGATTTGTTGCCCTGTCGTTGGTGACGTGGTTAGCCGTTGCCTGCACGCCTCCTGGCGGCAGCGCCGCGGCCACCGCCGAACCACTCGCTCCTCGTCCCGACCTCACGTGGCGAGTGAGCACGCGTTACCAAGTCGACCTGTGGTTGCACGGGTACGCGATGCTACAGAAGGACACTACGCTCGTACCGTACTTCAAGCCGGGCTATCGCGATTCGATCGAAGCGTTCAAGAAGCGCGGCAACATCACCACGCTGCTCGACACCGACAACGATTCGCTGCGGAACGAGCTCGCGTCCGACTCGAAACTGGTAGGCGGCCAGTTTCTCGGACTCTATTTTCGAAGCTGGGAGACGACGCAGAAAGCCGTCGATCAGTACCTGAAGAGTGTGACGTCTGACGACACGCAGCGCCGCATGAACACGCGGCAGATGTTCGACCCCGATTCACGTGCGGTGATCGGCATCATCCAGGCGTCATATTCTTCTCCCGCGGAACGGCAATGGCTGCGCACATTCACCGCGGCCATGAAAGACGAAGACACCAAGTACTACGCGAACTACTGGAGAACGCAGCAAACGGATCGTGCTGCAATTTTCGCGGCAGTGGATTCCCTGTGGACGCAAACCTACTTCACGAAATTCCGGAAGTTTCTTACGAAGTCGGGACAGTCGCGGGGAGAGATTCTGCTCTCGCTGCCCCTGGAAGGAGAGGGACGCACGCTTGGCGAGCCGGACCGCGGGCCCACTATCGCCGTCACGTTCCCGGACAGCGTGGCCTTGGCCGTAAACGCGATGTACGTGCTCGCCCACGAGGTCGTCTCGCCTGTGTCTAACGGAGCGGTGAACGACAACACCACGCCGGCCGAGAAAAAAGACGGAGTCGCGGATCACTACACGAGCCCCGCGGCGGTTCGCGGCGGACTCCAACTGCTTCAGAAGGTCGCGCCCGAGTTGGTGGTCGGCTATGCGCGGTTCTATCTGGATGCCGCGCACATCTCGTACACGCCGGGCGCCGAGGTCGCAGCCATCGAAAAGGCGTTCCCGCTGCGCCAGACCATCGCCGATCAGCTCACGAACCAACTCAATTCGGATCTGAGCGGCAGCTGAGTGATGCATGGCGGATGAGAGCGGGCTGCCGGCGCGCCAACAGCCGCTCGATCGCACGGCGATGGAGCGGGTGTTGGCGCGCGCCGCCGAGTTGCAAGCGGCGGACGCGGATCCAACCGACGCGGTTCTCAACGAAGATCAGCTGATCGAAGTCGCGCGCGAAGTCGGACTGTCGCCGGAGCATTTGAAACAGGCGCTCGCCGAAGAGCGGAGTCGCGCGCAGGTCCCGGAAGAACATGGCGTCGCGGCGCGTCTGTTGGGCCCGGCGCACGTGCACGCGTCGCGCACTATCAAGGGGACGGCAGCGGCGACGCTCGACCGGCTCGATCTCTGGCTGCAGCGCGAAGATTCGATGCAGGTCAAGCGTCGATTGCCGGACCGAATGCTGTGGGAGCCACGCTCGGGTCTCTTCAGCGAGATGCGGCGAGTGCTCAACGTGAGCGGACGCGGCTACTATCTGCGCCCAACGCGAGAAGTGGGCGCGACCGTGGTGCCGGTGGATGACGACCGCGTGCTGGTGCGTCTCGAAGCCGACCTGTCTAACGTTCGATTCGAGCGGACGGTGTGGGGAGGCGTCATGACCGGCGGCGGCGTGTTGGGTACCGGCGCGCTCATCACACTCGGCTTTTTTGTGCCTGTCGCCCTGATTCCCGCCGCGGTGGCGGCGGTCGGCGGCTACTTCGTCGCGCGCAGCCACGCGCCCCTCGTCACCCGCGCGCAACTCGCGCTGGAGCAACTCCTCGATCGCCTGGAGCGCGGCGACAGTCCGCCGCGTGCGAACGTGTTGTCCGCGCTCGACGTGTGGCGCTGACCGTGCTCGCCCGCGCACAGCGCCCGTCCTAACGGGCCCCATTCTCACCTCAAACGATCGTCCTCATGACAAACATCAAGACCGTCGGCGTCCTCGGCGCCGGACTCATGGGTTCCGGCATTGCGCAGGTGTGCGCGCAGAGCGGATTCACCACGAAGGTGCGCGAGGTGTCCGACGCTTTGGGCCAGCGCGGCAAGGCCAACATCGAGAAGAGCTTCGCCCGCGCCATCGAAAAGAGCAAAGGCAAGGTCACCGAAGCCGACCGCGATGCGGCGATGGGCCGCCTCTCCTTCACCAGCAATCTTCGCGACCTCGCGGACTGCGACATCGTCATCGAGGCCGTGGTCGAAGACATCGAAGTGAAGAACGCGATGTGGAAGGAGCTGGACGGCCTGTGCCCGGCGCACTCGATCTTCGCCTCGAACACATCCAGCCTGACGATTGCCGCAATGGCGGCGGCCACCACGCGACCTGGGCAGATGGTGGGCCTCCACTTCTTCAACCCGGTGCCCGTCATGAAACTCGTCGAGGTGGTGCGCACCGTGACCACGAGCGATGCCACCTTCGACGCCGCCTACGCGTTCGCCCGCCAGTTAGGCAAGGAGCCCATCGCCGCCAAGGACAATTCGGGCTTCGTCGTGAACTTGCTGCTCGTGCCGTACCTGGTGGATGCGATCAACGCGCTCGAGCACGGCGTAGCCAGCGTCGAAGATATCGACAAAGGCATGATGCTCGGCACCGGATACCCCATGGGGCCGTTCACGCTGCTCGACTTCGTCGGCCTCGACACGACGTACAAGATCGCCGAGATCATGTTCGACGAGTATCGCGAGAAGCGGTATGCGCCGCCGCCGCTGCTCAAGCGCATGGTGCTGGCCGGCATGTACGGCCGCAAGTCGGGAAAGGGCTTCTACGACTACACCGTCGACCCGCCGCGCGTCAACGACCTCGGCCTCTAGTCGGAAAGGCGTACAAATCCTAACGGACAGCGCCGTGCCGCACCTGTTGAAGGACCTCGTGTCCCGCGCGGCGTACAGCGAGGGTGCGGGCATTGCGCGGGCGGTGCCACAGGCGGTCGTCGTGCCACAGACGCCGGATGAGGCGGCCGCGCTCGTCCGTTGGGCAGCATCCGCGCACGCGCCGTTGGTCCCACGCGGCTCCGGCAGCGGCATGGCGGGAGGCGCCGTCGGCGATGAAATCGTCGTCGATCTGAGCCGGCAGCGCGACATCCAGCCGGTGAGTGCGGCCGCCCGGAGCGTTGCCGTCGGGCCCGGTGCCATTCGCGACACCGTGAACGCCGCCGCCCAACGGAGCGGGTTGCGACTGCCGGTGGACCCGTCGAGTAGTGCATTTTGCACGGTCGGCGGAATGGTCGCGACTAACGCAGCCGGCCCGCATACGCTGCGCTACGGATCGATGCGTCGGTGGGTGCGCGCGCTCGACTGCGTGTTCGCCGATGGCCGGCGGGCCGCGGTCCGGCGTGGGAGCCCACCGCCGCATGATGTCCCGGCCGTCCAGCGATTCCTCGAGGACGTGCGGCCGGTGATCGCAGGCGCCCGGGACGTGAACGCGCACCGCGGCGTCCTCAAGGATTCATCCGGATACGCGATCCGCGAGTTCGCCGAGAGCGGCGAGATCATCGATCTCCTCGTGGGGAGCGAGGGCACGCTCGCACTCTTCGTCGGCATCGAGCTCGCGCTCGCACCACTACCGGGCGCGACGTCGAGTCTCTTGGCCACGTTCTCGTCACTCGAAAGCGCAGTGTCGGGCGCGCTCCGCGCGAGAGAGGCCGGCGCGTCTGCATGCGAGCTGCTCGATCGCACGTTTCTCGATGTCGTCGCGCAGAGCGGCACGGTGCGCTTCGAGTCTCACGTCGAAGCCGTACTCCTCGCCGAGGTAGAAGGCGAAACCACGTCCGCGGCCGCGACCAACGCGCACGCGCTTCGAACGGCGTTCGAGGATTCGGGAGCGTCGAACGTGCAAGTCGCGCTCGACGACGCCACCGAGCATACGCTCTGGTCGCTTCGCCACGCGGCAAGCCCGATCCTCTCGCGCCTCGACCCCGCGCTCAAGTCGATGCAGTTCATCGAAGACGGCGCCGTGCCGCCCGAGCGTTTACCCGAGTACGTGCGCGGCGTGCGGCGTGCGCTCGATGCCGCCGGCATTCGCGGCGTGATCTTCGGACACGCCGGCGATGCGCACGTGCACGTGAATCCGCTCGTCGACGTACGTCGGCCCGACTGGCGTGAGCGCGTCGAACAACTTCTCGACGACGTCGTGACCCTCACCGCAGCGCTCGGCGGCACGCTCAGCGGTGAGCACGGCGACGGGCGACTCCGCACGCCGCTGCTCTCGCGCGTATGGCCGGCCGAGTTACTCGAGATGTTTGGCCGGATCAAGCACGCGTTCGATCCAGAGGGCATCCTCAATCCCGGCGTCAAAGTTCCGCTCGCCGGTCAACGCGCGACTGCTGACATCAAATACGATCCGTCACTCGCGGCATTGCCCGCGGCGGCACGCGCGGCGCTCGATGTCGTGGAACGCGACCGTGCGTACGCCATGTCGCGTCTGGATCTCGTGTCGCGCGCGGAGGCCGAGGCCGCGACGCGCGACGCAGCACAGCGACGCTGAAACGACCGCGATGGTTTCCGCGAATCGCCTGCGCGACTAAGTTACCACCGCTCGCGTCTCCCTCTCGCAAAACTCACGTTGCGCCCCGAATGCCCGTCTACATCCACGAGCCGACCATTTCGCTGCTGGCGCGCCCCGCGTTCATCGAGCCATCGCACCTCCCGGTGAATTGGATCGGCGAGTCGACGGATGGCGAGCGACTCTCGGAATTTGCCGGACGCCTCTGCTACATGAGTCAGCGCAACCCCGCGAGCCGCTCGACGCACGAGTACCTCGAGAACATCAAGCGACAGGGCCACGGCAGCGTTCTCGAGCACGCGACGTATTCGCTGCTGCTCGAGGGGGTGAGCCGCTCGCTCACCCACGAGCTCGTGCGTCACCGCGCGGGCTTCGCGTACTCGCAGCTCTCACAGCGATACGTGGACGAATCCGAGGCGAACTTCGTGGTGCCGCCGGCGATCATCGGCGACGAGCATCTCGAGACAGCATGGCGCGAACAGATGGAGGCGGCGCAGCAGAGCTACGTGATGCTCGTCGAGCATCTCATGAAGCGCTACGCCTGGGTGGCGGACAAGGTTCATCGCCGGAAGATGGCGCGCGAGGGCGCGCGAGGCGTCCTGCCCAACTCGACGGAAACCAAGATCGTCGCGACCGCGAACGCGCGCGCCTGGCGCACGATGCTCGAGCTGCGCTCGAGCGAAGGCGCGGAGCTCGAGATCCGTCGCGCGGCGGTCGCGGTGCTGCACGTGCTCTCCGGCGAAGCGCCGGCACTCTTTTCCGATTTCGAGATCTACGAAGCGGCCGACCGTCGTGAGGCGGCGCGCGTCGCCTACCACAAAGTCTGAGCCTCGCGCGTCACGATGACGCGCCGTCGCAAGAAACGCATTGCGCGATGATTTCGCGGTTCTTATTTTGCGCGCACGTGTGATGCGATGTCCGGCGACATGAGTGAATCGAATGACGCAGATCGGATTCGCCTACAATCAGAAACCAGACGACGAGGAAGCGCGGACGGGCGATGATGAGCCCCGCGCCGATGAAGAGCCTCCCAGTTTGTCTCGGAATCTGCGGTCGCGAATCGATGCTTCGTCTCGTGTCGCGGGCGCCATTCAGCCGTCGCCGGACACGTCTGGTCGGAACGAGACCGACGACGAGTTCGCCGAGTGGGACAGCTGCGAGACGATCGGCGCCGTCGAACACGCGCTCTCTGGATTAGGCGAAGTCGTACGACTCGAGGCGAACGCGGACTTTCCCGAGCGGCTACGGGCTGAGCGGCCAGACATCGTCTTCAACATGGCGGAAGGTCTTCGCGGCGTGAACCGCGAATCGCACGTCCCGGCCATGTGTGAGTTTTTCGGGATTCCGTATTCGGGATCGGATCCGTTCACGCTATCGTTGTGTCTGGACAAGGCGCGCACCAAGGAATGCCTCGCGTATCACGGCATTCCGACGGCGCCCTTCCGAGTGATGCACGATGCGAGCACGCATCCGGAAGCGCTCGAGTTTCCGGTGTTCGTCAAGCCGGTGCACGAGGGCTCGTCGAAAGGAATCACCGAACGGAACTATTGCCGGACGCCGAGTGAGATGCGCGAACAGGTCGCCTTCTTGCTGGATCGCTATCGGCAGCCGGTATTGATCGAAGAGTTTCTGACAGGCGCAGAATTCACCTGCGCTGTGTTGGGCAACGGCGCCGAGTCGCACGTACTGCCCATCGTCGGAATGAACTTTGATGTATTGCCTAGCGGATCGCTCCCGGTCTACGGATTCGAAGCGAAGTGGCTGTGGGATCGCCCGGACGAGCCGCTCGAGATTTTTGAATGCCCTGCGCGGATCGATGAAGCGCTGCGAGACACGATCGAACGAGTCGTGCTCGCCGCCTACCACGCGCTCGGCTGTCGCGATTGGTCGCGGATCGATGTGCGACTCGATGCGGCAGGCGTGCCCAACGTGGTCGAGGTGAACCCGCTTCCCGGGATCCTTCCCAATCCCGCAGACAACTCGTGCTTTCCCAAAGCTGCGCGCGCCGCCGGTATGAGCTACGACGAGCTCATTCAGACCTGCGTGCGTCATGCCGCGGACCGGCAGGGCGTGGCCCTGCCAAGCATCACTGCACGCGAACGCCGAATGAGCGTCGCGCGCGCAGTGGCCTCGAGCTGAAGTCGCATGCGAACCCGCACTGAGTGCGGAACCCGCGCGTCATTCCGACGCGCTCGATCCGCCGCATCGCGGCGACTCAAGCTCATCACGAGTTGGAGGAGCGCATGAAGATCGCCCTGTTATTCGATGGAGCATCGGCGCTCGGCAAGTCGGCAGACCTCGCGATTCTCGAGACGCTCGAAGCGATCGAGGCCGTGCTCGTCGCCGACGGCCATCAGGTGACTCGCTTCCCTGCCCAACCGGACGGACGGTGGGTCGAGCGGATGCGACGCGGCAAATTCGACCTCGTGTTCAACATGTGCGAAGGACTCGACGGCGTCGCCGCCCTCGAGCCCGCCGTGATCTCCGCGCTCGAGGTGCTGGCCGTGCCGTTCACCGGATGTTCGTCGTGGACCGCGAACCTCTGCTTGCGCAAGCACGTCGTGAATTCGTTCCTCGAGCGCGCCGGCCTGCCGGTCCCGACCTTCGCCGTCGTGCATCGCGATACGCCGATTCCAACCGTCGGCTTCCCGGCCATCTGCAAGCCCGCCGCCGAGGATGCATCGGTCGGCGTCGAACAACGCTCTGTCGTTAGGACGAACCGGGCGCTCGCCGCACGCGTCACCGAGATGCACGAGGGTTGGGACGAGGTGCTCGTCCAACGCTACATCGACGGACGGGAAGTCAACGTCGGCATCGTCGGCAACTCCGTGCTGCCCGTGGCCGAGATCCGTTTCGACGGACTCCCCAAGCGGATGTGGCGTATCGTGTCGTATCGGTCCAAATGGGTTGCCGGCAGCGACGAAGATGTCGGCGCGGTGCCCACGTGTCCGGCCGATCTCCCCGAGGCGATGAGCGCGAAGATCAAGCAAATCGCGCTCGCCGCGTGGCGACTCGTCGGCGGTACCGGCTACGGCCGCGTCGACATGCGGATCGATCAGAACGGACAGCCGTGGATTCTCGAGGTCAACGCGAATCCCGACATCGCCCACGATGCCGGACTGGCGCGCATGGCGGCCGCCGCCGGCCTCGACTACGGCGCGCTCATTCGCTCGGTGTGCGAGGATGCGGTCTCGCGTTACCAGCCGGGCGTCGACGTTCGTTGGGCATTGGCCCAACGGTTGTCGGGCGTCATGCCCGACGTCAGCGACGCTGCCGCGCTGCAGCTCGTCGCCGTTGGCGAGCGCTGACGATGGACCTTCCTCGAGGTAGACGGGACTCGATGCATTGGGCGCGGGCGTCAATCGCCGGCTGCGCCCAACGCAACGAGTCCTCTCGCCCCACGACTCGCTCCTCGGCGCCTTCACCCCGGAGCCCGAGTCGAAGCACTTCCCTCTGCGCCGTCGCCGTACCGGCTGCCGTCGCCCATGCGACGCCCCTAGCCGCCGTCCGGTCGCGACGCGTCCCTCCTCTCCGAGGTCGATCGAAGGCTTCACGTATCGTGCGCTCGCACTTCCTGCATTCCATCGACCCCGACGCAACATCACGATCATTACACGCTCGCCTTCTCGGCGGGGAGCACAATCATCATGAGTGAGTGGCAACGCATCCTGAAGGAAGACAGCATCGCCACCCTGGAGCACTTGGCCGATCGATTCGGCCGCGACGTCATTGATGTAGAGGCGCTCAAACCGGCGTTCGACAACTTCCAGATGCGCATCACGCCGGCCGCGCTCGAGCAAATCACCGCCGTCGGCGACCCAATGTGGAATCAGTACGTCCCGACGGTGCAGGAGCTCGACATCCACGACGGCATCATCGACTCGCTCGATGAAGACGCCGACTCGCCGGTGCCCAACATCACGCACCGCTACCCGGATCGCGTCCTCTTCCTCGTGAGTCCGGTCTGCGCGTCCTACTGCCGCTTCTGCACGCGACGGCGCAAGGTCGGCGATCCCGAGAAGATTCCGCTCAATCAATACGAGTCGGCGTTCGCGTACATTCGCGCGCACTCCGAGATCCGCGACGTCATCATGAGCGGCGGCGATCCCATGATGCTGTCCGACCGGCGCCTCGAGTACCTGCTGCAGAACCTTCGCGCCATTCCGCATGTGGAGATCATCCGCATCGGAAGCCGCGTCACGTCGCACCTGCCCGAGCGCATCACGCCGGAGTTCTGCGAGATGGTGCGCAAGTACCATCCCGTGTACATGAATACCCACTTCAACCACCCGCGCGAGCTCACACCCAAAGTGGTGGAAGCCCTCGGCCGTCTGGCCGATGCCGGCGTTCCGTTAGGCTGCCAGACCGTGCTCCTGCGCGGCGTGAACGACGATGTGAACGTGATGAAGGAGCTGATGCAGCAGCTGCTCAAGGCGCGCGTGCGGCCGTACTACATCTACATGGCCGACCAGGTGGCCGGCGGCGAACACTTCCGGACCACCGTGCAGAAGGGGTTGGAAATCGTGAAGGCGCTGCGCGGATGGACATCGGGTCTCGCCGTACCGCATTTCGTGATCGACTCGCCCGGAGGCGGCGGAAAGGTTCCGTTGCTCCCCGAGTACGTCGAGGAGATCACGGACGACGAAGTCGTGTTCCGGAACTACGAGGGCAAGCGCTTCGTCTACAAGCAGCCGCGAATTCCGGTTCCGGTCGACGGGTGTGCGGCCGATGCGGACTCGCCCGATATCGTGCCGATCGAGATCGGAAAAACGTCGCGCCGGAAGCACACGGCGCGGCGTCGGAAGTCCGTCAACGGATGACGCGCCGTAAGGCGCAGCCAGCGGGCTGCGCCTTACGCCTCGACCAGTTCCTCCGGCTTGGCGGCGTCGGCAATGATGCGCTGCGCCGCCTCGGCCGGAACCTCCTCATAGCCACGGAAGCGACGCGTGAACGTCGCGTACCCGTGCGTCATCGAATTGAGGTGCGTCGCGTACAGATGCATTTCGGCTTGCGGGACCACCGCCTTCACCGTCGTTCCTAACCCATCGGGTGACGGCAGCGTGCCGAGGATCTGTCCACGCCGCGCCGAAATGTCGCCCATCACGTCGCCCAGATAGCCGTCCGGAGTCCGCACTTCCACTTCGTCTAACGGCTCGAGCAGCACCGGCTTGCACTTGGGCGCCACCACGCGGAACGCCAGGATGCCCGACATCTTGAACGACATTTCGTTCGAGTCGACCGAATGGTACGAGCCGTCGAAGCACTCGACCTTGAAGTCGACCATGGGATACCCTGCCATCACGCCGCGAGCCGCCGCTTCCTGGATTCCCTTGTCGACCGCCGGAATGAACTTGGACGGAATGGCGCCGCCGACGATCTGATCATCGAACACATAGCCTTCGCCGCGCGGTAGCGGCATGAGCCGCACCCAGCAATCGCCGAACTGACCGCGGCCACCCGTCTGCTTCTTGTGCCGCCCTTGTCCCTCGCCCTTTCCTCTGATCGTCTCGCGATACGCGATACGCGGCTTCGTGAGCTCGGCCGTGACGCCGAACTTCCGCTTGAGCTTCGCCATCGACACTTCGAGGTGACGCTCGCCCACGCCGGACACGATCGTTTCGTGTGTCTCCGGATCATAGTGCGTCGAGAACGTCGGATCCTCGTCGTGCAATCGATGCAGCCCTTGTTGCACCTTCTCTTCGTCGCCGCGCGCGCTCGCGTGGACCGCGAACGTGACTAACGGTTCGGGGAGACGGATGTCGGGCAGGCGGATCGGCTGCTCGCGCGTCGACAACGTGTCGTTCGTGTGCGTGTTCTTGAGCTTGGCCACGCACCCGATGTCGCCGGCGTGCAATCGCGGGACCTCTGTCCGATCCTTGCCTTGCGACACGCTCAGGTGCCCGAGCTTCTCTGCGATGTTGCGGCTCGCGTTGAACACTTCCTGTCCGTTTGCCACCGCGCCGGAAAAAATGCGGAAGAACGAGACGTCGCCGACGTGCGGCTCGGTCAGCGTCTTGAACACCGACGCCGTGAACGGCTGGTCGTCGCGCGCGTGAATCTCGGTCGTGCGGTCGCCAACGGCGCCGGTGAACGCGTGCAGCTCCTCCATCTCGTACGCCGATGGCATGAGCTCGACGATCTTCGTGAGGAGCGCGCGCGTGCCGTAGGTCAGCTCCGCCGATACGCAGAAGAGCGGGAACAGCGCGCCTTGCTTCATGCCTTCCTTCATCGCCGCGATCGCTTCCTCGCGCGAGATCTCTTGTCCCTCGAGATAACGCTCGAGCATCGAGTCGTCGGTGGCAGCGATCGTCTCGATCAATTCCTGATAGTAGCGATCGAATTGAGCCCGATGATCCTCGGGGACGTCCACTTCGTCGTACTCGCCGGATTTCGTGCCCTTCTTGTAGCTGTGCAGCTTGCGAGAGAACAAGTTGATGATGCCGGTGAAGTCCACGCCCTCGCCTATCGGAATCTCGACTGGAATGACCTTTGTCGTTAGGCGACTCTTGATCGACTCGTAGACGCGGTCGAAGCTCGCGTTCTCCTTGTCGAGCAGCGACACCACGAATAGCACCGGGTCTTTCCGCTCGACGGCCTGACGGAACATCTTCTCCGTTCCCACTTCGACGCCTGCCGTTGCGCTCACGACGACGAGCGCGCCGTCGGCCGCGGCTAACGCGGAAATGGCGTCACCGTGGAAATCGAGATAGCCCGGTGCGTCGATCAGATTGATCTTCGCGTCCATCCACTCCGCATACGCGCAGCCCAGGTTGATCGAGTACTTCCGCTCCGTCTCCTCGGGCGCGAAATCGGTGAGTGCCGTACCATCGCGCACCGATCCGTGGCGCTTGCTGGATCCTGAAACAAAAGCGAGCGCGTCGACCAGAGTGGTCTTCCCGCTCGCTCCATGTCCGACGACTGCCACGTTGCGGATCTCCGAGCTGCTGTACTCCCGCATGGTAGGCCTCCGCTGCTTTCGGTCCCTCACCGCGCCGTCGATGTCGGGAGTGGCCCGTCATCGCGGCGCTCCGGGCTCGTCCCGGTCGCGCGCTCCCTTTCGCTATGCTAGCCCCCCGTCCAGGGCGGTAGCAAGGGAGGTCGGGGTTTCCTAGAGAACCCCAATGCGCGGCGCGCGTCCCAAGAGGGCACGGAGTTCTTCGACCGTTGAGTCGACCAGCCGAAAATCGGCCGGGCACGCGATGGCTCGCGGAGCTTCGCGCGAATTCCCGATGCACGTGAACAGCACAGCTTCGCCGCCTTGAGGCGTGAAGGTGCGGCCGGCGCTCCAGAGTCGAGCCTTGTCATCCTCGAAGAGTCGCTCGACGCCGGACGAACGGCGGGCGGGTCGGCGCCCCGATGAACTCGTCATGGTCCACCTCCAGCCCTACCCTGTGCAGTCCCACGAGCCCCGTCAAGGGAACCCGCACCG
>JANWIK010000046.1 GCA_025449955.1 Gemmatimonadaceae bacterium | reverse complement strand
GCGAGCGCGCCGCCGCCACCAGCGCCAGCGAATCCTCGAGCACGGGGCCGAGGGCGATCGTCGCCACGTCGGTTTCGTAGACGACGGCGCGCCATGCGCCTAACTGGAGGTGCCGCACGGTGCGGTCCGCTTCGTCGCGCACGCCGGTGAGCGCCGCACCCACGTCCTGCGCCACATCTTCGCCATCGGCGGTGACGTACGCGCCGGCCGTCACCAGGCCGTCGCCGTCGAGCAGCAGCGCGGTCTGCTGGCCGTCGCCCAGGATCTCGGCGAACAGGTAGCGCGCCTCGTCTTCCACGCGGCGCTCCGCTGCCGCCACCTTCGCCCCGTTAGGCGACGCGCCGTTCGCCGAGCCGGTGGTGTACTTCACCATCCGGCGCACCATACGCAGCGCCGTGTCCACCGCCGGGTCGCCCTGCGCGGCCGCGAGCCCCAAGTGGTGCTCCGCTTCCTCGAGGCGGTGCTGCTTGTACAGCACGTAGCCCAGGCCCTTCCGGGCGCCCACGTGATCGGGCGCCAGCTGCAGCACCGCCTCCCACTCCAGGGTGGCGTCGGCCAACTCGCCGCGGTCCACGCGCACGCGCGCCAACAAGTCGTGCGCGTCCGCGTTGCCGCCGTGGCGTTCCACGCCGCGCGACGCGACGCGCAACGCCAGGTCCAGCTGCGCGCTCCGCCTCAGCGCCTCTCCTAACTGAAGAAACACCATGCTGGAGGGATCGCGCGCCAATTCCTCGCTCAAGCGCCGAATGTCGTCAGACATCCATCCGCTCCCGCAGCACACCCGATAATCGCGTCACCGCGTCCACGGACTCGCGCACCGCCGCCGCATCGGCGCCCTCGGGCGCGAGACGGAGATACCGATCCCAGCTGGTGAGCGCTTCCTGATAGTCGCCCCGCCACGCGGCGCACCAACCCGTCTCCAGATGCACCGCCGGCTCGAGCGCATCGGCTTGCAGCACGCGACGCAGCTCTTCCTGCGCTTCGTCGTGACGGCCGGCGCGCGTGAGTGCGCGCGCGAGGACGAGCCGCGGCATGGTGGCGCCATCGAGACCCGCCACCGCCAGTCGCGCTTCGGCCACGGCGCGGTCGCACTCATTGGCGCGCAGCGCGTCGCGTGCCCGATCGAGGTGCGCCTGCGCCTGCGCCGCGCCGGGCGCCGCCCCGCCGTTGCTCTGGTTGTCACGCAGCGCCACCACGCCCGTGGTCACGAGGCCGTACGCGATGCGCGCGACGTCGAACTCGCTGCGCGCCAGCTCGGCCGCGATGGCGCGCAGATCGCGCGCGCCGTCGATCTCCGACAACACTTCCCATTCGTTGGGCAACAGGTCCAGTTGGGCCGCGTGTCCGTCTCCCACCAGCGAGAGCGACGGCACGACGCCCAGGTGCGGAATCTTGCCCTCGATGCGCGACCATTCGTCGATGCGCCGCGCGCCTTCCATGAGGAGCGACTCGGTCGAGATGCGAATGGTGGCTTCCGCCGGCACGTTCACGACGTCGCGTTCCTCGAACGAGAAGAATCCTTCCCGCCACGACATGAGCTCGAACACCACTTCCTCGACCTGGAAGCGCACCTGGCGCTCCAGCTCGCGGCGCGTCACCGCGCCCAGCGCCACGAGAATCTCGCCTAACCGGCGGCCGTCGTCGGACTTGACCTGCGCCTCGCGCGCCCGGGCCAGATCACCCTCGGAGATCTTGCCCGCGCGCAGCAGCAGCTCGCCTAACGGATGCGGATTGCTGCGGATCGCGGCGTAGATCACCGCGCCGCGCTCGAAGTACACCGTCCCCTGGTTGTCGCGCAGCAGCGACGTCACCGTGAGCGTGCCGGTCTTGCGGCTCAGGTCGAGCAGCTGGAAGACGTCGTGAATGCCCAGCTCGCGAAGCGGCCCTTCGATCGCCATCAGGCCACCTCCTGCCGGCTGCGGAAGATGCGGAGCAGATCGGCCGCCGTCCGCGCCTCACGCTGCGCCCGGCGCGCGTGCACGCTGTCCGGCGCGAGCTCGACCACTTCGTTCCACAGCGCGATCGCCTCGCGATAGCGATGGCGGTCGGCGAGAATCACGCCCTGCAAGCAGAGCGCGCCGGGGTGCTTGGGATCGAACCGCAGCACGCGGTCCACCGCGCGCGCCGCATCGGTGCCCCGATCCAATTCCAGCAGCGTCTCGGCGAGCGACAGAAGCGCGTCGATGTTGTACGGATCGCGCTGCAGCAGATCGACCAGCGGCGTGATCGCATCTTTGGCGCGGCCGAAGCGGCGGCGCACATCGGCGAGCGCGAGCGTCGCTTCGACATACGTCGGCACCGCGTCGAGCGCGGCGAGGAGCTCGGCGTCCGCGCCGCCGCCGTCACCGCGTTGGGCGAGCAGCGTCGCCAGATCGTAGTGCACCACCGCGAAATCCTGATCCAGATCGAGCGCGTTGCGGTAGGCGAGGATGGCGCCGTCCATGTCGCCGGCCGCGCGCGCGATGTCGCCGATCTGCTTGAGCACGTCCGCGCGAGCGGGCGCCAGCCGCTGCGCCTGCCGCAACAGCTCGAGCGCCGCCTCCGACTCGCCCGTCTCGGCGCGTGCGCGCGCCACGAGCAACAACGACTCGACGCCGGACGGGTCCGCCACGAGCAGCTGCTCGGCCACGTCGCGCGCTTCGGCCGGACGACGCAGCATGAGCAGCGCGCGCGTCTCGCCCGCCAGCGCGCGCGGCACGGTGCCATTCACGCTTCGCGCCTGGCGATATCGCTCGAGGGCCTCGCCGTGGAATCCCTGTCGCGCGAAGACGTCGCCCAACATGGTGAGCCCCGTGGCCGCGTCGCCGCCCCTGCCTAACGCACGGGTGATCTCCGCCGACGCGCGATCGAGCATGCCCTTGGCGAGATACTCCGCGCCCATCGCGTACGGGTTGTCCGACGGCACCACCGGTGTGCGTACCGGCGTGTGCTGCTTGAGCTCGGAGAACAGCGTGTCGAGCGACTTCGGGTCGAACGAAAACGTCTCGACGACACCCTCGGCGCGCTGCGCGCCATCCAGATCGGGCGCGATCGAGAGGTCGGGATCCTCGTACTCGAGATCGATCGCCAGCTCGAACTTCTGCGCGACGTAGAACGGCTCGAGCTCGAGGCCGCGCTTGGTCGCGCGGAGCGCGCCCTCGAAGTCTCCCAAATTCGAGAGCGTGAATCCCAAATTGTAGTGCGCTTCCGCGTACGCCGGGCGCGCCTGGATCGCGCGGCCGAAGGCGTTCCGCGCATCCTCGAACTTCTTGAGCTCGGCCAGCACGAGGCCGATGCCGTTCCACGCCACCGCCTGCTCGGGGAATACGCCTAACACCTGGCGATACGCCTCGAGACTCAACTGGAGCCGTTTCCCCTTGAACAGGATGAGCGCCAGATTGAGCCACGCCTTCACGAACGCCGGCTGCTTCGAGAGCGCCGTGCGGAACGAATCGATCGCGTTCTCGGAATCGCCGCCGTGATAGTGGGCGACGCCGAGGTTGTTGTGCGCGATGGCGTACACCGGATCGAGCTCGATGGAGTGCGCGTAGCTCGACGCCGCATCGGCGAGCTTCCCCGACTGATGCAGCGCGACCCCGCGCTCGCACCAGAGCTTGGGGCTGTCGGGTTGCTCGACGATGATGCGGTCGTACAGCTCCACGGCCGCGGCCGAATCGCGCTTGAGCAAATGCACTTCCGCCATGGCCTGCAGCACGAGCCGCCGGTCTTCGCCGCGCTCGAGCGCGAGCCGGTATTCGCGCAGCGCCTCGGCGTAGTAGGCCTTCTGGCGGAACGCCAAACCCAGATTGTAGTGCGCCAACTGCTCTTCCTTCGCCACCGCGAGCATCTTCGCCGAGTGGCGCTCCTGCCGCTGCGGCAAGAGCTCCTCGTACTTCGCCGGGTTGTACCGGTCGATGGAGAGGTTCGCCTGCGCGCGAGACAGCGACGGGTTGAGCTGGATGGCGCGCTTGGCCGACGCCGCCGCATCCTCGTGGCGGCCCATGTCGCCTAACACGAAGCCCAACAGGTAATGCGCGTCGGCGTTGTCGGGGCTCAACGCGATCGCGCGCGTGAGCGCCGCCAGCGCCTCGTCGTTGAGGCCGCGGTTGTACAGCACCTCACCCATGTAGAAGTTGCAGAGCGGACTGTCGGGCTCGATCTCGAGGGCGTTGGCGAACCACCGCTCGGCCGCCTCCAGATCACCGCTCGCCTTCTCGGCCAGGCCTAACTGAACCATCGCGCCCACGTCGCGGCCGTGGAACGACAGCAGCGCCGTGAACTCGGCCACCGCCTCGCCCGAGTCGCCTAACGAGGCATACGCCCGGCCCAGCTCCCAGCGGGCGTCGCGGTCGTCGGGCCGGAGGCGCAGCCGCTCGCGCAGCTCGGTGACGCGCCGGTCGTAGTACCCGGTGTTGAAGTACGCGACCTCGAGATTGCGCTGCGCCACCTGCATCTTCGGATCCAGCTCCAACGCCTTCGTGAACGCCGCCACCGCATCCTCGTACATCCCCTTGTTGTAGTAGAGGACGCCGAGGTTGTTGTGCGCGCCAGCATCCGACGGATCGATCCGCCGCGCATACGACCGCAGAATGTCGCGATCACGCTGGGATGCAAGCGACGATGCCATCGTTAGTCGACGCGCACCGCGCGCAGCAGCGTCTGCAGCGACGCCACGTCGGGCAGCAGCAGGAAGAACCCGCGCAGCCGGTCGTTCTTGTCCTGGAAGTAGAACTGCGTCTCGATCGCGAACACCATGTCACGCTCGGCGCCGAACTGCAGGTACGCCGTCGTGAGCACCGCCGCCGACATGTCGACCGCGAGACTCGGCGGCGACGGCAACAAGAGCAAGCCCATGAACTCGCTCAGCGCGTTCATATAGGCCCCGCTCAGAATGTTGCCCGCCTCTTTGATCGCCGACTGCTCGAGCACCCCGAAGTCGCCGTTCGGATCGAGCGGACGGCGCATCATGAGTTGGGCGAGCTTGATCGCCGTTGGGCGCGGAAACACGAGCAGCGTGCGGCCCGTGAGATCGCCCATCATGTGCATGAGCACCGCGGCGATCGGCTCCTCGCCATCCTCGATCTGCGACGGCACATCCTCGAGCGCCGCGATCGTGATCGTCGGCACCGTGATCATGATTGTGCTGCCCGTCATCTGCGACAACGCCGTGGCCGCGTGTCCCGCTCCGATGTTCGCGGTCTCACGCAGCGCGTCCAGCTGCCGCTCCTTCAACGCCAGTAGATCGGCCATGCCTGTCCCCTCAGAATAGGCTTCCCACGTCCACGATCAGCGCCGGCGCACCGTCGCCGAGGATCGTCGCTCCGCTGAACAACGCCAGACTTTCACGTGCCGGGTCGAACTGCTTGACCACGATGTCCTGCTGACCGGTGAGCTCGTCCACGACCAACCCGGCCCGCCGCTCGCCCACCTCGAGCACGATGACCTGATGCCGTGCGCCCGTTCCGTTCGCCTCGACCTGCAGCAAGTCGTGGAAGCGAATGAGCGGCAGCACGTCGTCCCGCAACAACATCACCTCCCGCCCCTGCACCTTCCTAACGGAGCGGGCCTCGAGCTCCACCGTTTCGTTCACGTGCGCCAACGGCACCGCGTACACCTCGTCGCGCACCCGCGCCAGCAGCGCGCGCACGATCGCCAGCGTGTGCGGCAAACGCACCGTCACCGCCGTGCCGCGACCCGGCACCGAGCGCATCTCGACCGCGCCGCCCATCGCCCGCACCCGATTCATCACGACGTCGATGCCCACGCCGCGCCCCGAGAGATCGGTCACCCGCTTGGCGGTCGAGAACCCCGGGCGCGCGATGATGCGCATCAACTCGTCGTCGGAGAGCGATGCCTTGTCCTTTTCGACTAACGACAACTCCTTGGCGCGCGCGAGCACGCGACCGCGGTCGACACCGCGCCCGTCGTCCTCGACGCGCACCAACACGGTGCTCCGTTCGCGCGCCACACTGAGCACCAGCGAGCCCGCCGGCTGCTTGCCCGCCGCGCGCCGCTCCTCGGGGGTCTCGATGCCGTGGTCGACGGCGTTCCGGAGCAGGTGCAGCACCGGATCGCCGATCTCGTCGAGCATCGACCGATCGAGCTCGATGTCGTTTCCCTCCACGGAGAAGACGATCTGCTTGCCCAAACCGTGCGCCGCATCGCGCACCAGCCGCGGGAAGCGGTCGAACACCTGTCCGACGGGCACCATCCGGCTCAGCATCACCTCGTCCTGCATCTCGCCAATGAGACGCGCCGCGTGCGTCACCGCCTCCTCGAGCGCCGGGTCCTGGTGCCGGGCAGCCAGGTCGAGCAGGCGGCCGCGCGCGATGACCAGCTCGCCGATCATGTTCATCAGCGTGTCGAGACGCTGGAGGTCGATTCGCACCTGGCGGGTGGGTCGAGCGCCCGCCGTCTGCCCCTCTGTGCCACCTTGCTGGACCGGCTGG
Organism: Gemmatimonadaceae bacterium; assembly: GCA_025449955.1. Classification (GTDB taxonomy): domain Bacteria; phylum Gemmatimonadota; class Gemmatimonadetes; order Gemmatimonadales; family Gemmatimonadaceae; genus JADGGM01. The sequence continues at coordinate 18,933 of JANWIK010000046.1, read as the reverse complement.
CCGACCGTCTCGATCCCGTCCACCTCGACGCGGTCGACGTCGCCCACCTCGAACAGCGCACGGACGATGTCGTCGCGGGGCGCCGTGCTGTCGAGGTGAATCGAGAAGCCGGCGCCGAACTCCTCCGCCTGCAAGGCTTCGACGGGTGGGACGACCTCGAGCACCGTGCCTAACGTCGCGGCCTTCTTGACGAGCAGCAGCGCCCGGGCGCCGCGCAGCGCCGTACCGGACGCGAGTCGCAACCGCACGAGCCGGCTGCTCGTGGCGGCGTGCGTCAGCGCGGCAGCCGGCGTGGCGGGCGCGGTGCCGGCGGCCGCGGGCGCCGCCTTGACCGGCGCCGCCGCGCACGCCTTGAGGAGCGCGATCACCGCCGCGATCGACTCGGGCAGCGGCGCGTCGTCGGCTCCGCCGGGCGCCGCGCCGGTGTCGACCGCGCCCTCGATCGCTTGCTCGAGCGCGTCCGCGCCCTGGAACAGCAGCTCCATCAACTCCGGCGTCACCGCGACCTCGCCGCGGCGCACGCGGTCCAACACACTTTCCATCTCGTGCGCCAGGTCGGTCACGGCGCGATAGCCCATCGTCGCGCTCATGCCCTTCACGGTGTGCACCGCGCGGAAGATCGCACTCATCGGCTCACTGGCCGTGGGCGTGCTCTCCAGCGCGAGCAACGCGTGATTCATCGCGGAGAGATGCTCGCGGCTCTCCGTGAGGAAGAGTTCGGCGTACCGGGAAAGATCCATGGGAGGCGGCGGAGCGATGGGACGACGACAGGCGGGAGCGCGGCGGACGACCTGCCTTCGGACGTGACGCGTGCGCCTAACGGAACAGCGGGCGCGCCGCACTGCGCGGGCGCGGACAGCGCCCTGGCGGCGTCACTGCGTCAGCCGGTCACCCCAACACGCGCTGCACCGCCTCCAGCACACGGCTCGGCTGGAACGGCTTCACCACGAAGTCCTTGGCGCCGGCCTGAATCGCCTCGACGACCAGCGCCTGCTGGCCCATTGCGCTGCACATGAGAATGCGCGCGTTGCCGTCGAACTTCGTGATTTCCCGGACCGCATCGATCCCGCCCATGTCCGGCATGACGATGTCCATCGTCACCAGATCGGGATGGAGCTGCTTGTACTTCTCGATTGCCTGCACGCCGGTCTCCGCCTCACCGATGACCTCGAATCCCGACTGCGACAGGATGTCGGAGATCATCGTGCGCATGAAGATCGCGTCGTCGCAGACCAGCACAGTGTGACTCAACGTGACGTTCCTCCGATCAGGCGAGCACTTGCGAGATGATGTCGTGAATGTCGAGGAGCGCGACCACCTCGCCATCCAGCCGGCCCACGGCGCGCACGGCGCCGCCGGGCACGAGCGCCTCGGCTTCCGTTTCCAGTTCCAACTCCGCCACGCGGCGGACGTCCAGCACTTCGTCCACGGCGACGCCAACAACCTTGACGCCGTGCTCTATCAACACGATCGACCCGACGCCGCGCGACGCGTCCGGACCTTCGTCACTCGCGACGCCCAACCGGGCCGCCAGATCGAGCACCGTCACGATCGTCCCGCGCACGTTCACCAGCCCCGACACGTAGGGACCGGCACCGGGCAATCGCGTCGGCCGGCGCGCGGGAATGATCTCGCGCACCGCGCCTAACTCGACCCCGTACACGCGTCCCGCCACCCGGCACAGAACCAGCTGTCCGGTTAGGCGCGCACCCGCGCGGTCAGGGGTCGATACGGAAGAAACCAAAGTCGTCGAGTGGATCCCAGAGAGCCGGCTGTTCCGCCCATCCGGCCGCTGCTGCAAGCGCCCGGGTGAGGTCTGCCGGTAACGGCGAGCGAAGTTCCACCGGCGTGCCCGTCACCGGATGCGGGAAGATCAACCACGCCGCATGCAGGAACTGTCGCCGCGGTGGAAGGGCCACGAGTCGCCGCGCGCCGCCCCCGCCGTACGTGTCGTCCCCCACGACCGGATGACCGATCGACGCGAGGTGGACGCGAATCTGATGCGTGCGACCCGTGTGCAGGTGTGCGCGTAGCAAATCCGCCGCGTCGAACCGGGCGAGCCGCACGAAGTCCGTCCGTGCAGTTCGTCCAGTACTGACGATCGCCATGCGCTTTCGGTCTCGCGGGTTACGCGCGATCGGACGATCGACCGTCAGACGGTCTTGGTCGACGTGTCCCCAGGAGAGAACCGCATACCGGCGGATGATTCGCCGAGCGGCGAGTGCGGCACCAAGAGACCGATGCGCGCGATCGGTTTTGGCGACGAGCAAGAGACCGGACGTGTCTTTGTCGAGCCGGTGGACCAAACCTTCGCGACCTGTACCACCGCTTTCTGCGAGTGCTCCACCTCGGCCTTTGAGCGCGTTGACGAGCGTTCCGCTCCAGTGACCGGGCGCCGGATGTACAACCATTCCGGCTGGCTTGTCCACGGCCATGACGTCGTCATCTTCAAACACTACATTTAGTTGGATCGCTTCAGGTAATACTTCACGTGAAGGTGGCGGCGGGATCGCGACCTGCACCTGGTTGCCGTTTTCCACACGATAGCTGGCCTTCTCTCGCCGGCCATCTACCGTCACGTGACCGTTGGCGATGAGTGTGGCCGCCTGGTTGCGCGAGAGGTCGGCGACGCGAGCGACGAACAGGTCGAGTCGCGAGCCAGGCGACTCGGATTCCTCGACCAGGTAGGAATGAACCGTCGGCTCGGGGGTCACCCCCCGCTCGACACCTTGGGCTCCGCCACGACCTCAGACACGACGTCCGGGACGGCCGCGATCAAGCCATCGTGCGTCTCCGAATGCCGCTCCTCGCCCCAAAGCGCCCACGCCAACAGGAACGCTCCGACACTGACGGCGATGTCGGCCACGTTGAACGTGGGCCAACGCCAATCGCGGAATCCGATGTCCATGAAGTCGACGACGCCGATGGGCGAGCGCACGCGATCGATGAGGTTGCCCATCGCGCCGCCGCAGACGAGACCTAGCGCGACGACACGGAGTACGTCGCCGGGCTTCGTGGCGCGGTACAGGCGGCCGAGAATCACGAGCGCGAGGACGGTGAGCACGAGAAAGATCTCGCGCGACCACGCGCCCAGGTTGAGGCCGAAGGCGGCCCCAGGATTGAACACCAGCGTTAGGCGCACGACGTCGCCGAACACGTTCTGTGGAACACGTGGGCCCGGAAGGGACTGCTTGGCGGCGTTCTTCGTGATCACATCGATCGCCACCACCCCGACGACCAGCGACCAGAAGAGCGCGCGCCTAGGCCTGCTGTGGCTGCTGCTTCTTGGCATCTTCCTCTCGCTGCTTGCACGCGAAACAAAGGCGGGCGTGGGGAAGTGCATCGAGCCGGTCGAAATCGATGTCCTCGCCGCAATTGTGGCATTTGCCGAAGGTTTCCGGCGACCGGTAGAGGCGCCGCAGCGCTTCGTCGATGTGCCAGAGGAACCGTCCTTCCTGGCTCGCGAACAGAAACGCCTTTTCGCGCTCCATCGCGTCCGTGCCCTGGTCTGCCATGTGGAAGGAGTACGAGCTCAGGTCGCCGTCCGCCGACTGCGGCGTAGCATTGAACGCCTCGGTGTAGTTGCCGAGCTCCTTGAGCACGCGCTTTCGCTCTTCGAGTAATCGCTTCTCGAAGTGCGTGAGCAACTTCTTCGTCATCGGCTTGGACTTCTTCGAGCTCGCTGAAGACGGCATCGCTAGTGCACTCTCGTCAGGGCAATGCGGACGTCGTCGTCCATCACTTCGACCGTCTGCACCGCGTCAACTGTTGCCGCGACGTCACCCCCGATGATGACCTCGCTCGCGAGCACTTCGCCGGCCACGTACTCCTGGTATTCCCGTACGGCGTTTTCGACGTCGCCGTTTCCGGTCACCTGCAGCCGCACCCGGTCGCTCACAACGTACCGCAATTCCTTCCGCATCCGTTGGACGCGGTTCACGACTTCTCGCGCCATGCCCTCGCGACGCAACTCCTCGCTCACCGCGGGATCGATCGCCGCGAAGTACCCGCCCTCTTCCTGCACGACGAGATCGCCTGTGGCGCGCCGCACCACCTCGAGATCCTCGTGCGCCAGCACGTGCGACTCGCCTTCCACCGAAATCACCAACGACTCGCCGCGCGTGAATCCTAGCAATGCTTCGCTACGCAGCGCCGCGACGGCCTGGGCCGCGAGCGGCGTCTTCTTCCCGAACCGTTTGCCGAGTGCACGGAAATTCGGCTTCGCTTCCAGACGAACCAGTGCGTCGCCGGTGAGCGCGAACTCGACGCTCTTCACGTTCAGCTCTGAACGCAAGAGCGGCACCAAGGCATCCAATACCCCAGCCCTGTAATTTGGCACCACACACAGGAGCCTGGATAGCGGCTGCCTGATCTTTACTCCCGCTTCCTTTCGAGCGGCGCGCGCCAGCGTCGCCAGCCGTCGGATGTGACCCATCGCTTGCTCGAGCGCGGGATCTCCCTCGGCCAACGAGCAACCACCAAACGGCGCCAAGTGCACGGAGGTTCCAGTGGAACCCGTCTCGCGTCCGGCTGTCGTGAGCTCGCGGTGCATCCAGTCGGTGACGAACGGAGCGAACGGCGCGAGCAGGCGGCATGTCACTACCAACACCTCGTGCAGCGTGGCGAAAGCGGCGCGATTGTCCGGCGCGTCCACGTCATAGAATCGTCCTCGGTTCACCCGCACGTACCAGTTCGACACGTCGTCGTCCACGAAATCCATGATCGCGCGGAGCGCCAGCGTCGCATCGTACCGCCACATGAGCTCGTCCGCTTGGTGACAAACGGAGGCGAGCCGCGATAGCACCCATCGATCTACCGGCGGACGCTCCGACACCGGCGGATCGTCGCTGCCGGGCGTCCAGCCGAAGTTCGCGTACTGCGCGAACATGCCGCTGTAGACGTTCTTGAGCGTGAGAAGAAACCGGCCCGCCAGCTCACGGATCCCTTCGTCGTCGAATCGCCGAGGCAGCCACACCTGGCTCGCGGCGACGAGGTAGATGCGTGTCGCGTCTGCTCCGTGGCGCGTCATGACGTCCCACGGGTTGACCACGTTGCCTTTGCTCTTCGACATCTTCGCGCCCGTGGCGTCGAGCACCAGGTCGTTGACGACGACGGCGCGATATGGCGCCGCGAGACCGCTCGTGCCGCCTTCGCTCACGTTGTTAGGCAGTGCGTCGCCTAACCCGGTGGCGATGGCCAGGAGCGAGTAGAACCATCCGCGCGTCTGGTCGACGCCTTCGGCGATGAAGTCGGCCGGGTACTGGCGCTCGATGATGTCGCGGCCGGCGAACGGGTAGTGCCACTGCGCGAACGGCATCGATCCCGAGTCGAACCAGGTGTCGATCACTTCGGGGACGCGCCGCATCGTCGCCGATTCCGTGCACTGCTCGCAGCGCAGCTCGTAGCGATCGATGTACGGCTTGTGCGGGTCGAAGTCCGGCGGAAGCGCCGTGCCTAACCGACGGGCGAGCTCGGCGTACGAGCCGATGACGACGATGTGCGACGCATCGCTCTCGCACACCCACACCGGGAGCGGCGTGCCCCAATAGCGGTCGCGCGACAACGCCCAGTCGATGTTGTTCTCGAGCCATTCGCCGAAGCGTCCCTGCCCCACCTCGCTCGGATGCCAATCGACGCGCGCGTTGCGTGCGAGCATGGCGTCACGGTACGAGGTCGTGCGGACGAACCACGATTCGCGCGCGTAGTAGAGCAGCGGCGTGCCGCAGCGCCAACAATGCGGATACGCGTGCTCGACCGTCGCCGCCTTCCAGAGCACGCCGCGGCGGCGAAGCTCCTCGATGATCACCGGATCGGCTTTCTTCACGAACATGCCGCCGACGAGCGGCAGGTCGGCCGGGAACTCGCCGCGCAGATTGACCGGCTGCAGGAACGCCAGGCCGTGGCGTTGGCCGGCTGCGTAGTCGTCGGCGCCGAACGCGGGGGCCATGTGCACCACGCCGCTTCCGTCCTCTGCCGAGACGAACTCCTCGGCGACGATCACTTCGTGCTCGCCGGCGGTGTATGGCACCCAATCGAGCGGCCGGCGGTACCGCTGCCCCGCGAGCTCGCGCCCAACGACGCGCCTCACGACGCGCCACCGATCGGGCCAGTCGTCGCCTAACACAGCGCCCGCGCGGGCCTCGGCGAGCATGAGGTTCGACTCGCTGCCGTCGCGTCGCTCGAGCTCCAGGTACACGAGCGTGGGATGCACCGCCAACGCCACGTTGGACACGAGCGTCCACGGGGTGGTGGTCCAGACGAGGATTCTCGTTCCCTTGTCCCCGTTCCCTTTTCCTTTGTCCCCTATGGCGAGCGCCACATACACGCTCGGATCCCGCACGTCCTCGTATCCCTGCGCCACCTCGTGACTCGAGAGCGCGGTCCCGCAGCGCGGGCAGTACGGCAAGATCTTGTGCCCGCGATAGAGCAAGCCGCGGCCGTGCAGCGTCGACAGCGCCCACCACACGCTCTCGACGTAGTCGTTGGAGTACGTGACGTACGGATCGCTGTAGTCGAGCCAGTAGCCGATGCGCGCGCTCAGCTTCTCCCACTCGCTCTTGTACGTCCAGACGCTCTCGCGGCTCAGGCGATTGAACTCCTCGACGCCCAACTCTTCGATCTGCTGCTTGCCGCTGATGCCTAACCGCTTCTCGACCTCGATCTCGACGGGGAGTCCGTGCGTGTCCCAGCCCGCCTTGCGCAGCACGTGGTAGCCCTTCATGGCGCGGTAGCGGCAGAAGAGATCTTTGATCGTGCGCGACAGCACGTGGTGGATGCCCGGCCGTCCGTTGGCGGTGGGCGGGCCCTCGAAGAACACGAACTCGTCCCCGCCGGCGCGCGCACGCAGCGTTTCGCCTAACAGATTCTCCGCCGTCCACTGCGCGAGCACCTGCTGCTCGAGCGCGTCAGCGGGCAGGTCGGGCGGCAGCAGCCGGTAGGTCGCCGTCGGCTCGGCGGCGGTCATAACCGCGCCACCACGTCGCGCACGACCGCCGTGAGGCGTGGCTCCGCTTTGGCGGCGACGGCGATGATCTGCTCGACCGTCGCCGGCTCGAGCGCGTCGGGCAGGCATCGGTCGGTGATGATCGACAGGCCCAACACGCGCATCCCCGCGTGCACGGCCACGATCACTTCCGGCACCGTCGACATGCCCACCACGTCGGCGCCGATCGCGCGCAGGAAGCGATACTCGGCGGGCGTCTCGAGATTCGGGCCCGTCACCGCCACGTACACGCCTTCGCGCAGCACGATGCCGCGGGCCGCCGCTGCCTGCCGCGCGATGGCGCGCAGGTCGCGATCGTAGGCGCACGACATGTCGGGGAACCGCGGACCCAGCGTGTCGTCGTTAGGCCCGATGAGCGGATTGTCGCCCAACAGATTGATGTGATCGGCGATGAGCATGAGATCGCCCGCGTCCCACAACGGATGCATCCCGCCGCACGCGTTGGACACGATGAGCGTTCGCGCGCCTAACTGGTGCATCACGCGCACCGGAAACGACACCTGCTGCGCCGTGTAGCCCTCGTACAGGTGGAACCGTCCCTGCATCGCGACGGCCGGCCGGCCGCCGAGCGTACCGCAGAGCAGCCGGCCGGCGTGCGATTCCACCGTCGAGAGCGGAAAGCCGGGTATGTCTTCGTATGGAATCGCCACCTGCACGTCCATCTCGTCGGCGAGCGCACCCAAGCCCGTGCCAAGGATGATGGCGACGTCCGGCGCGCCATCGTAGCGATCGCGCACGGCGGCCGCGGCCACGCTCGCCTGCGCGCGCGTGTGGGCGTGTCGAGCTGGGACCTGCGCCGGCGCCAGACGAGGATCGTCGAGTCGCACTCCCATCATTCCTTGACGAGCGACTCCAGCCACGCCGGGGTCTTCACGTGGGCGCGTGGCTCGACCGCATCCGACTCGCCGCTGCTCCGTCCAGGCGTCGCCGGCGGCTTGGGGCTCTCGGTCGCGTTCAACTCGGCCAGATGGCGCTCCACCAGCGCGCGCAACTGGCTCACGTACGTTAGGCGGGCTTTCTCGAGCGCCGTGAGCTCGCCCTGCAGCCGGCGGATCTCGACCTTGGCGGCTTCGACCTGGCGCTCACCCTCGGCGCGCGCCTCGCGTAGGATCAACTGCGCTTCGCGCTCCGCCTGCTCGCGCATCTCCGCGCGCAGCTGCTGCGCCGACACCAATGCGTCGTTCAGCGCCTTGTCGCGCTCACGGAACGCCCGCAGCTGCTCGTGAAATCCGCGCGCTTTCGCCTCGAGGTCCTGGTTGAGGCGCGTGAGCCGCTCGAGCTCGTCGGCCACCTGGGCCCGGAAATCCTCGATCTTCTTTTCGTCGTACCCGCGAAACGCCTTGGCGCCGAAATCCCAGCGGCGCACGTCGAGCGGTGAGAGATGAAAGGCTTCATCAGTCATTGGTCTCTCGCTCCAAACAGGATGGTGCCGAGTCGTACCATCGTGGCTCCTTCCTCCACCGCCACCTCGTAGTCGTTGGACATCCCCATCGACAACTCGGTCACGAGCGGACCGCACGACCGTTGCAGAATCGCGCGCGCCTCCCGTGCTCCACCAAACACGCGCCGGAGCTCGCCTTCTGGCGCTTCGAGCGGCGCCATGGTCATGACACCGCGTACTCTCATACCCGTGAATCCGGCGATTCGCTCCGACTGCGCAGGCAACTCCGCGAGCGTAAACCCGCCCTTCGACTCCTCGCCCGACGCGTTCACCTGAATCAACACATCCGCCGGCATGCTACGCGTCACGCCGTGCTCGTGGACCGCTTGCGCCAGTCGCTCACTGTCGATGGAGTGCACGAGCGCGAATCGCTCGATCGTTCCCTTCACCTTGTTGCGCTGCAGATGGCCGATCAGATGCCAGCGCACCGGCGCGGACGTCTCGTCCATCTTGCGCAACGCTTCCTGGACACGATTCTCGCCCACGTCACCCACGCCGGCGCGCCACGCGGCCTCGACCGCCTCGGCGCCGTGCGTCTTGGTGACCGCGATGATCGTGACGTTCTGGTTATGCCCGCCCCGCGCTACTGCCGCGCCGATCCGCTGCCGGACTTCGGACACCCGATCGGCGATGTCCAGAAAGTGCATAAGCTCTGAATTTATCGCCGCTTACGCCGCGATGCAAATTGGTCGCGTGCGTTTAGGCCCGCATCTGAAGGACGGGCTGCTCGGCGGTGGTCCGCAGCGGGCGGCCCGAGATGAGGTCGCGGACCTGCGGCGCGGTGAGTCCACGCAGCAAGCGGCCGTTCTGGGCCACCGAGATGGTCGCGCTCTCCTCCGACACGACGACCACGAGCGCGTCCGTCTCTTCGCTCAGGCCCAACGCCGCGCGGTGGCGCGTGCCTAACGTGCGGTCGCTCATCTGCGCCTGCGTGAGCGGCAAGATACACCCGGCGCCGATGATCGTATCGCCGCGGATGATCACCGCGCCGTCATGGAGCGGCGAATATGGCGTGAAGATGGTGGCCAACAAGTCGGCCGACACCTTGGCCTGCATCTCCGTGCCCGACGCGACGTAGTCGCCTAACGCAATCTCCCGCTCGAGCGCGATGATGCATCCGATGCTCGACCGGCTGAGCCGCTCCACCGCGTCGGCGATTTCCTCGGCTACCTCGCTCACGTCCATGCGCTTGAAGAACCGCGTCACCCGCGACTGTCCGAGGCGCGCCAGCGCGGCGCGCAACTCGGGCTGGAAGATCACGAGCGCCGCGAACGCGCCGTACGTGAACAGCACGCCTAACAGATAGGTGATCATCGTGAACTTGAAGATCCACGCCAGCGCGTACGTCAGCACGAGCACCACGATGCCTATCAGCATCTGCACGGCGCGCGTGCCGTGCAGCAGCAACAGCAATCGGTACATGCCGTACGCCACGACCGCGATCTCGATCGCGTCGCGCCAACCGAAGGACAGGAATCGAAACTGGTCGAGGATGTTCACGCCGTGTCTCTACTCTGCAGGATGCTCCACGCCACATCCAGCGCCCGGCGGGCGGCGCGGACATCGTGTACCCGAAAGATGCGCGCGCCAAGCGCGAGCGCCATGACGTTCGCCGCAATCGTGCCGTCCACCCGGTCGGCCGGTGTGGCGACGCCGCTCAACTCGCCAATCACCCGCTTGCGCGACACGCCGATCGCCACCGGATATCCGACCGCCGCCAGGCGATCGACGGCGCCAATCACCGCCACCGAGTGCTCCGTCCGCTTGGCAAAGCCGACACCCGGATCGAGCACGATCCTCTCGTGCTCGACGCCGGCCGACTCCGCAGCGCTCGCCGCGGCCACCAGCTCGGACATCACTTCGCCCATCACATCTGGGCCATAGCTCGCGAACCGAAACGTCCCCATTTCGCTCACGCCACCGCGCGAATGCATGAGGATAACACCGGCGCCCGCCGCCGCGCACACTGCGCCCATCGCCGGATCCAGCCGGAACGCCGACACATCGTTGATGATATCGACACCGCTGGCCAGCACGCTGCGAGCAACATCACTTTTCACGGTATCGACCGAAATCGGCAGCGTCGGTAACCGGTCTCGGAGCCCCTGCACCACCGGCAGCACGCGCCGCAGCTCTTCGGCTGCATCCACGGGCGTCGCACCCTGCGGCCGCGTCGACTCGCCACCAATGTCGAGAACGTCCGCGCCCTCCTCGACCAGCCTCACACCCTGCTCGACGGCCTCATCGCGCGAGAGAAAAAGTCCCCCGTCGCTGAAGCTGTCGGGCGTGACGTTGATGATACCGAGGATGATGGGCCGGTCGAGGGAGAGTGCGGTGGTGCGGACGGCCCAGACAGACATGGATTGCAGGGAAGCGGCGGCTCTGCCGCCTTGGGGAAGCGCTGACGCGTCGGGAGTCGGCGGCTTTCGCCGCCTCCGGGAAATGGGCGACTGCACAGATTGACTCAGCGGCAGCCCCGTTCCCTGAGGCGGCAAAGCCGCCGACTCCCGAAGCGAAGCGCTTCCGTGAGGCGGCGCCAGCCGCCGCTTCCCTCTTACGCTGGTGCCGGTTCCGGCCCGCCTAACAGCGGCGGCTTCACGGGCTTGCCCTGTGGAATCGCGACCGGCGTCGCGGGCGCGGGCGGCGGCGAAATCTTCCGCGGCGGCAGCTTGTCGCCGCGCACGAGAATCTCGATATCTTCCGCCGCCAGCGTCTCGCGCTCGAGGAGCGCGGCGGCGATGGCGTGCAGCAAGTCCGCGTTGTCGTGCAGCGTCTGCCGCGCGCGGTTGTACGAGTCCGTTAGGAGACGGGCGACTTCGGCGTCCACCAGCTGCGCGGTCTTCTCGGACACCTCGCGACGATGCGACAGCTCGCGGCCGAGGAAGACTTCCTGCTCGTTGTCGCCCACGAGCATCGGCCCGATCGCATCGGACAGGCCCCATTGCGACACGTACCGGCGGGCGAGCGACGTCGCCTTCTGAATGTCGTTCGCCGCGCCCGTGGTCACCTTGTCGTGTCCGAAAATCATCTCTTCGGCCACGCGGCCGCCGTACGTCATCACCAGCATCGCTTCCAGCTGCTGACGCGTGATCGAATAGCGGTCTTCGGTGGGGAGCGTGAACGCCAAGCCTAACGCACGGCCGCGCGGCACGATGGTCACCTTGTGCAGCGGGTCGCAGCCGGGCGTCTTGATCGCGCACACCGCGTGTCCGGCTTCGTGATAGGCCGTATTGCGCTTCTCATCTTCCTTCATCACCATCGACTTGCGCTCGGCGCCCAACATGACCTTGTCTTTCGCCTCTTCCATGTCGGACAGGTAGACGCGATCGTGGTTGCGGCGCGCCGCGAGCAGCGCGGCTTCGTTCACCAGGTTGGCCAGATCGGCGCCCGACATGCCCGGGGTGCCGCGTGCAATCGTGCTCACGTCGAGATCCTCGGATACCGGCACGCGCCGCAAGTGCACGCGCAGGATCTCTTCGCGGCCGCGCAGGTCGGGCAGATCCACCACCACCTGGCGGTCGAAACGTCCCGGACGGAGCAGCGCCGGATCGAGCACGTCGGGCCGGTTGGTGGCCGCGATGAGGATCACGCCATCATTGGACTCGAAGCCGTCCATCTCGACGAGCAGCTGATTGAGCGTCTGCTCCCGTTCGTCGTGGCCGCCGCCTAACCCGGCACCGCGGTGCCGCCCCACGGCGTCGATTTCGTCGATGAAGATGATGCACGGCGCGTGCGCCTTGCCCTGCTCGAACAGGTCGCGCACCCGACTCGCGCCGACGCCCACGAACATCTCCACGAAGTCGGACCCCGACATCGAGAAGAACGGACGCCCGGCCTCGCCGGCAACGGCGCGCGCCAACAGCGTTTTCCCGGTGCCCGGCGGGCCGACGAGCAACACGCCCTTGGGAAGGCGCCCGCCTAACCGTGTGAACTTCTGCGGGTCCTTGAGGAACTCGATGATCTCCTGCAGCTCTTCCTTGGCCTCGTCGGCGCCGGCGACGTCGGCAAACGTCACCTTGGGCGTGTCGCCCGTGAGCAGCTTCGCCTTGCTCTTGCCAAAGCTGAACGCCTTCGCGCCCCCGGCTTGCATCTGCCGGAAGAGGAAGATCCAGATGCCGATAATGAGAATCCACGGCAGGAACGTCATCACGTAGCCGCCTAACGACGGCTTCGCGTCCTGCGCCGAGATGATCACGTTCTTTTCGCGGAGACGCTCGACTTCCTTCGAGTCGTTGGCCACCGGCAACCGCACGGTGAACTTGCTCGCGTCGTGGTTGCCCACGCGAATGCGCGAGCGGAAGTCGCCATCGATCGTCTTGCCGTCCTCGATGGTGACCCGCTGAATATTTCCCTGATCCAGTTGCTGGCCGTACGTCGTGTAGTCGATTTCAGCCGGCGAGTCCGTACTCGCCCCCGACAGCCGAATGACCGCGATCGGCAGCAAGATGAGCAGCAACCAGAACGAGAGCGTCTTGGAGATACGCCCCCAGTTCAGGTCTCGTTTTGGCGGCAGTTTATCAGCCATTACTGCAAGCTCGCGATATAGGGCAAATGGCGAAAGTTCTCGGCGTGATCCAAGCCGTACCCAACCAAAAACTCGTTCGGCGCATCGAATCCGACGAACCCTACCTCATACTGCAGGTGCTCGGCCACGTGCTTGTGTAAGAGCGCACACACGTCAAGCGAACGCGGCCGTCGTTCCATGAGGAGCCCGATCAGGCGGTTGAGCGTCCTACCCGAATCGACGATGTCCTCTACTAATAGTATGTGCTTACCCTCGAGTGTGGTTTCCGGATCATAGACCAGCCTGACGTGCCCGCTTGATTCCGTGGCTTCGCCATAGCTGGCCGCGACGAGAAAGTCCACCTGAAGCGGTCGCCTGATCTGTCGAACCAGATCACCCAGAAAGATAAAGCTCCCTTTGAGCAGCCCCAACACCAACAGGTCGCCTTCCGGATAGCGGGCAGTCACTTCCTCGCCCAACTCATGCACCCTGGCCGCAATCCGCTCCGCGTCGAACGCGATGCGCTTGACGGCCCGACCATCCAGCCTGGGATCAGCAGTCGTCACGTTCGCAACGGTACAACGCCATCGGTCGGCCGGACCGCACGGTGGCCGCGGAACTGCGGCGCACACCCGGAACCCACTCGATCCGCTCATCCACCAAGACGATCGGCCACGCGCGCCGACGAGCGGCATCGACGCCCGCATCCCGAAAGAGCCCCTTCAGTCGACGCTCGATGGTCGCACCGTGCGGCACCATTCGGTCACCCGGCCGCCACGCCCGCACCATCACGCGACCACCACGCGCCGGAAGCCACGCTGACCACAAATCGGTAGGCTCCGCGTCGAGCGCTTTCGTAGTACGACGAAATTGCCATCCGCCCAACGACAACGTCGGCGTCATTGCCCGCGAGCGACCCCACACTGGTACGTTGGCCGCGCGCCTGAGAACCAGCGTGTCACCGGAACGCACCGCCTCGAAGCGCCCCGACAATTGGATGCGCGCTCCGGTCCGACCCGTAATAGTAAACGCCGCCAAACGCTCCGTTCCGCGACGATCGAGCGCCAGACCAACGCGCGACGCGAGTGCCGGCCACAGCACGCGCAGGTGCTCCGCATCATAGGTCGCCAGCGCGGGCCGAGCAACCGCGAGCGACCGCGCGTCGCCCAGGATGTTGGACCCGCTGGCCGCAAAAATGGTATGCGGCAAATTCGCGTCGATGAACTCGTCGATATCCCTACGCAGATTCCACGCGACCTGTGACAGCGAAAGCAGCGCATGCGACAATCCGGGGTGAGCGCGCTCGAGCACCGGCAGGATTTCCAACCGCGCGCGATTGCGCGCGTATGACAGCGACTCATTCGACGGGTCGTCGATCCATCGCAGGTTTACCTCCGATGCGTACGACGCGAGCTCGGGCCGCGTGAACGAGAGGAGCGGGCGTACGATGCCGACGCCGGCGTTGAGCGCGGCCAGGCCCCTCGCGCCGCTGTCACGAAGCGCGCGCAAGAAGATCGTCTCGAGATGATCATCGCGCGTGTGACCCGTCGCGACCGTTGCATCAAGATCCCGCGCGAGCCCACGGAGAAACGTCCACCGCGCATCGCGCCACGCCGCTTCGGTGGGCGGCGTGCCTCGCGCCGCGCGCCCAACGCGCAACGGCAAGTCGAGTTCGAGCGCCGCCTCGCGCACGTGAGTCACGGCGCGCTGCGCAGCAGGTCCGGTGCGATGGTCGAACACGGCGACGGCACTCACGCGCTCCGCCACCGTGCTGGCGATAGCGTGGAGCAACGTCATCGAGTCGAGACCGCCTGAGACGGCGACCACGACTCGCCGGACCGGTGACAGCGCGCGCGCCACTTCGTCACGAACCCGGTGGGTGATCCTCATGTCACGTAAAGTACGGTAGGCCGTCGTTCGCGACAGCGGCTAGTCGCACGCCTATCTCCTCACGCACTGGCCCGATTTGCGCTGCCGTCGTACATTCTCGGAGTCAGCGCTGGACCGCCATCCATCAAGGGACACGTCGTGATCACGAACGGAGTACTCGGGGTCCTCTGGACCGCCCTCGGCCTTGGCTGTTTTTACATTGGGCTCACCTGGATCAACGCCCTGCTCGGCCATTTCCTCACGCCGATGTTCCTGCTCACCGCTTCGCGATTCCTCAAGCCCGAGCAACCTGACGCGACGACCGAGCAGCAGTCTGCGCGCTAACGGTCGCGCGAGCGTATTTGCTCGAGGGCATTCGGAAACGCGTTCCACAGAAGGTCCGTAGGGCGATTGTCGGGGTGTAGCACAACCTGAACCCTTGCCGTGAAGGCAGTGCGCGAGGCACGCATAAGTCGCGACAGCCTTCCAGGAGTTCGTATGGGTCTGATTGTCCTGCTGATCATCGTCGTGCTGCTCGGCTTCTGGTTCATGAGTGCGTATAACGGGCTCATTGCGCTCAAGAACCAGGTCTTCAATGCCTGGAAGCAGATCGACGTGCAGCTCAAGCGCCGCCACGATCTCATTCCGAATTTGGTCGAGACGGTCAAAGGCGCCATGAACTTCGAGAAAGAGACGCTCGAGGCCGTGATCTCGGCGCGCAACAAGGCGATTTCTGTGCAGGCGCCGGCCGCGGGCGGTGCGCCGTCGGCGCAGCAGGTCCAGCAGACCGCGGCCGCCGAGGGGCAACTGTCTGGTGCGTTAGGCAAGCTGTTCGCGGTGGTCGAGGCGTATCCCGACCTCAAGGCGACCGGCAACGTGGCGCAGCTGCAGGAAGAGCTGACGTCCACCGAGAACAAGATCGCGTTCGCGCGCCAGCTCTACAACGACACGGCCACGCAGTACAACACGAAGCAGCAGCAGTTCCCGACCAGCATCGTCGCGGGCTTCGCCAAGGCCGCGCCGGCGGAACTGTGGGAGATCACCGACGCCACGGAGCGTGAGAACGTGAAGGTCGATCTCTCCATGAACCCGAAGAAGTGAGCGAGAGCGGGAATCTTTTCGCCCAACAGGAAGCCAATCGCCGGCGCTCGCGGCGGCTGGTGATTGGCTTCATCCTGTTTTTCGCGTGGCTCGGGTTCGGCGGCGATTTCATTCTGTACGAGTACACCAAGCACGCGCCGCCTAACGCATACCATCACGGCTTCCCGTTCATCGGGATCATCCTGTCCATCATCGCCGCCGGGATGGCGTGGTGGGCGTGGACGACGGGTCCCAAGCGCGTGTTGTGGTCCACCGGGGCGCGCGAGCTCGTCGATCCGCAGACTCCGCAAGAGAAGCAGCTGACAAACGTGGTCGAAGAGATGTCGGTGGCCTCGGGGTTGCCCAAACCCAAGATCTGGATCATTCCCGACGCGGATCCCAACGCGCTCGCGACCGGCCACGACGAGAACAGCTCGAGCATCGCCGTGACGCAAGGGCTGCTCGACCTGTGCTCGCGCGACGAGCTCCAGGCTGTGATCGCGCACGAGATGGGCCACATCAAGAATCTGGACGTGCGGCTGATGACGCAGCTCGCCGCGCTGGTAGGCGCGGTGACGCTGATTGGCGAGGGCGTCTCGCGCTCGATGTTCTACGGTAATCCGTTAGGCGGACTGGGCGGCGGCGGCCGGCGGAGCAGCAGCAGCGGGAGCAGCGACGAGAAGGGCGGCGGTGGCGGCGCGATCCTCGTCATCTTGCTCGTGCTCTGGATCGTGAGCTGGCTTCTCGCGCCGATCATCATGCGCCTCATGGCGCTGGGTGTGAGCCGCGACCGCGAGTATCTGGCCGACGCCATGAGTGCGCAGTACACGCGCAACCCGATTTCGCTCGCGACAGCGCTCGACAAGATCGAGAGCGCGGATGCGCCGACCAAGACCATCAAGGGCGGCGCGGCGCAGATGTGCATTGCCGACCCCACGGGCCGGCACGTCAACTCGAAGGAAGGCAAGGTCGCCGAGCTCTTCGGGACGCACCCGCCGATGGCGCTGCGCATCGCGCGCCTCAAGGCGATGGGGTATCAGAAAGCGCCGGGCGCGATCGCGGGCTAGCGTTAGGCAGGTTGGCTGCAGCCGCCTCAGTCCGCGCGCATCGCGATCGCCGGATCGATCGACACCGCGCGACGCGCCGGCACCGCGCACGCCACCAGCGCCGTGCCTAACAGAACGATCGCGCCCGTCACGAAGGACACGACATCGGTGTGCGCCACGCCGTAGAGCATCCTGGTCAGCAGCGACGTCGCCCAGACCGAGGCGGCCAACCCGATCGCACCGCCGATCACCGCCAGCGTCACGCCCTGGCGCACCACTGCCCGCCCCACATCGCGGCAGCTCGCGCCTAACGCCATGCGAATGCCGATCTCCCGGGTGCGCTGCGCCACGGCGTACGCCATCACGCCGTACAGGCCGACCGCGGCCCCCACCAACGCCAACACGCTGAACACGCCCAACAGCAGCATCGTGAATCGCTCCTGCGTGATCGAATCGGACATCGCGTCGGACACGCTCTTGACGTCGGCTTGCGGCAGCGCCGGATACGCCTGCGCCACCATAGCGCGCAGCGCCGCGATCGGCTGCGCCATGCCCGTCGTGCGAATGAGCAACGTCGGATTGAAGTGGTCGGATGCCGCCGCAAACAGCATGGGCGCGCTGGCGTCGCCCGTTAGGCCGGTGACGCGAGCGTTCGCCGCCACGCCCACGACCGTGTACCAATCGCCCGATCCGTCGTCGTTCACGATCCGGAGCCGGCGGCCGATCGGCGACTGTCCCGGCCATTCCTTATGCGCCATGCCCTCGTTCACCACGATCTGCGCTGCCGCTTTCGAGGTGTCGGTGAACGTCGTGCCCTGCACGATCCGCAGGCCCAACAGGCGGAAGTATTTTGGCTCCGTTCCGTTGTAGTTGATGAACGACGTCGTGCCCGGAGGCGGCGGCGCATGCCCCCGCAGCAGCACCGTCTTGTAGTGGACGGGCTCCGCGGCCGGCGCTGTGCCGGCCGCGCGTGGCGAGCGCGCGGCCTGAACGGCACGCTCGGCGCGCGTCGTGATCGAGTCGAGGCGAGTCGCGGCGCCCTTCAGGCTCACGCCGGGTCCGAGCCGCGCGATGAGCGTCGGCGAAAACGTGCTGTCATCCGACAGGTCGCGCGTCAGCCAGACGTCGGTCCCATCCGGCGCGCCGAACGTGCGCGGCAGCCTAACGGATGCCGGCATCACGCCAATGATCGTGTAGAGCGAATCGTCGATCGCGATCGGCCGGCCAACGACTGTGCTCGAGCTCGCGAACCGGCCGCGCCACATCGCCTCGCTGATCATCGCCACGTGCGCGCGCTCGTGCGCTTCGGACACGGTGAACGAGCGGCCGACGAGCGGCCGTCCGCCGGCGAAGCGCAGGAAACCGGGCATCACCAGCGCCTCGTGCGCGACCCTCGCGCCGTCCTCGGCGCCGGACTGGCTGCCGCCGGTCGTCGCGTTGCGCGCCCGCACGAGGCCGTCGCGGGTCGAGAATCCGGTGATGTCGAGGAACGACCGCGACGCGTCGACCCACGCGCGTGCCGCGCTCGCCGATGGAACGGTGAAGACACCGGGTTGCGCGTCGAGTTTGGCCTGTGTCGGCTGCTGCAGCAGGAACACGAGGCGATCCGCGTGCGGATACGGAAGCGGATGCCACAGCGCGCTCTCGACCACGCTGAACATCGCCGTGTTGGCGCCGATGCCTAACGCAAGCGTGAACACGGCGACGGCGGTCCACGCCTTCTGGCGGCCGAGCGTACGCAGCGCAAACCGGACGTCCTGACGCAGCACATCGATGAGCTCCGCGCGGGCCATACGACGCTCCCTCCGGGTTGAGACACTGAGGCACGCGGCGCGTGCCGTGTCGAGATCGCCGAGGCGTTTCGCCGCGGCTGCGCGCGCGTCGGTTGGTGACATGCCGCGCACGAGGTAGTCCCGCTCGCGCATCTCGATGTGGAATCGCAACTCGTCGTCCACATCCGAGGCGGCGTGCGGCCCCCAGAATCGGAGGT
>JANWIK010000045.1 GCA_025449955.1 Gemmatimonadaceae bacterium | reverse complement strand
GTCGCCGCGGCCGCGGACGACGAGCGTCATGGTGTGCAGCAGGCGCACGGATCGCCGCATCGAGACGTAGACGACCGGCGCCGGCGGCGTGGCGAGGCTCGTTTGCGCGGCGTCGTTCACCTCGCCCGCGATCTGCAGACCGGTGGGCTGCGTATTGAACGCGATCTGTTGGTCGATCACGCCGGCGTTGGGCCAGAACGCGTGCGCGGCCGTTTGGCTCAGCACCATCGTCGGTGCGGCTTCGTCCCACGCCACATCGCGGCCGGCCAACATGTGCATGCCCATCGCGCGGAAGTAGCCCGGCGTCACGAAGCGAATGGTGCTCATGAGCGGGTCGTTAGGCGGACGGGGAGGTTGGCCGACGAGCCGGATGGACGTGAACACGCCGCCGCCCACCAGCGGCGGCGTGTCGGTGGCGCCGACCGCAATGATACCGGGCCGCGCCGAGAGGTCCGTCAGCAGCGACCGGTAAAACGCGATGCCGGTCGAATCCGGATACCCCGGACCCAGCGTGATCTGCGCGGTAATCGCGTGCTCGGGCCGGAATCCGGGATCGACGCGCATCATGCGCGCCAGACTCTGGCCCACGAGCGTGGCGCACACCGCGAGCACCACGGTGAGCGACAGCTCGCCGATCACCAGCAGGCGCCGGGTCTGGTGCGCGCGCAGGTCGCCGCTGTTGCCGCGGCCGCCGTCACGCAGCGCCTTGCCTAACGACGGCAGGCTCGCGCGCACGGCGGGCCACAAGCCGAACAGCACCGCCGAGCCGAGGCTCAGCGCGAACGCGAACGCGATTGCCGTGAGGTCGAGTCCGAATCCGCCGTTGCGGGGAATCACGCCGGCCGGGATCACGCCGCGCAAGCCGGCGAGCGCCGCGGCCGCGACGCCCAACCCGATCACCGCGCCCACCAGCGCGAGGAGCACGCTCTCCACCACGAGCTGCGCCACCAACCGCCCACGCGACGCGCCCAACGCCTGGCGCACCGCGATCTCCCGGGCCCGCGCCGCGCCGCGCACCAGCAGCAGGTTGGCCACGTTCGCGCACGCGATGAGCAGCACCAGCATCGCGGCGCCGAGCAGCACGAGCAGCGGACCCCGTGTGCCTAACGAGAGATCCTCGCTCAGCGGGAACACGCTCGCCGTCCACCCCGCGATCTCGGGATTCTCGCTCGCCACCTGCATCTCGGCGGCGTAGAGATCCTTGCGCGCGCCCTCGAGCGTCGCTCCGGGCCTGAGCCGGGCGATCGCGCCGAACAAATGCTGCGCGTGGCGCTCGACGCTCGAGTACGACGTGAACTCCACTACCGTGATCACGTCGAGCGGCGCACCGACGAACGCCGGTCCCAGCAGCTCGTCGTCCGGCGGCAACACGCCGATCACCGTCCGCAGCCGGCCATTGATCGAGAGCTGCGACCCGATCGCCGATCGACTGGCGCCGAAGTGCCGCTGGAAGAAGCCGTAGGTGATGACCACCGCGTTGCTCGTCTCGCCGCGCGCGTCGTCCGGACCGAACGAGCGGCCGAACAACGGGTGCACGCCCAGCACGTCGAAGAAGTTGGGCGTCACGACCAGCGACGTCGCGCTCTCGGGCCCGTCGCGGCCGGCGATCGTCGTTAGGCCGTTGGCGTAGAGCGCCATGTCGGTGAACGAGTGCGTGCGCGCCTTCCAATCGCGGAAGTCGGGCATCGACACGCCGAAGCGGGGCACGCTCTTGTCCGGGTTCGTCGCCCACAACGACACGATGCGATTGCCGTCGGCGAACGGCAGCGGCCGCAAGAGCACGGCGTCCACCACGCTGAAAATCGCGGTGTTGGCGCCAATGCCCAACGCAATGGTCAGGACGACTATGATGGTGAAGAGCGGGAATGCGCGCGCCGAACGCCACGCAAACCGCGCGTCCTGCGCGAGAAATTCCAACCATCGGCCGCCGCGACTCGCGCGGCGATCAGTTACGGCGTGCATGCGTGCTCCAGAGCGCTCGCCACCAACCTGTGGCACGGTTCAGAGATGTCAACCCGATTTGACCGCACTCGGACGAACCCCGTCCACCGTCACACCGAGTGCGCGCAGATCGCGCTCCGCATCGCGGACCCAGGATGCGTTGGCGCGCGGATTGGCCGGACTCGGGTGCAACACGCCGCCGGTGATGACGCGCTCGTTCCCCCCGACGACGCTGCGGACACGCGCCTCGGCGAATCGGCCCAATCCGGCCACCACGCGCGGTTCGAGTGCTTCGATGCATCGCGCGAGCGCACGGTCGCACGCCTCGAACAACGCCAAACGCTCGGCCGCGGGCAGCTTGTCGGGCGTACGATTTCGTCCGCTCTCTTCCATGAACACGAGCGGGCAATAATTCCAGATGAAGAACCGCACGAAAAACCGCTCAGGCGTGCCGAATCGGTCGCGCGCCCAACCCCAGAAACGCCGGCCGCTCACCTCGCTGCGCGTGCAGGCGAATCCCGCGATCGGACGGCTCGGGTGGACCCGCGGCGGTTGCCTAACGGGACCCTCGATGCCCAGCCAGTCGCGCACCATTGCGATCTCGCCGAATGGCACGCCTGTCTGCGCCATGCCGAACGGACCCGGATTCATGCCCACGAGGATCGCCTCGCGCGGCTTCTGCACGCCGTACCGGTCGAGGTATTGCGCGTGGGGCGCCCACGCATACTCGAGCGGCCGATACACGTACGCCACCGGCGGGCCGAACTCGAGGCGTGCCGTGTCGCGTCGTAAGTCGCGCGCGATGGTGGACAGAGTGGACATGTGTCATCTTCAGTAAGTGGCGCTTGCCCGTTCCACACGCCACGCCTACCTGTTCGATCGGCGCCGCGCGAGCGGCCCGCCGCAATTTGTGTCGGGGTCCGTGTTCGTGGGAGATCTGTCGTGCTTCGCGGAAAAGTCCTGTGTGCATATCTCGTTGTGTGCGTGCTGTGGGGATCCACCTACATCGCCATCAGAATTGGCGACCGCACGCTGCCGCCCGTGTTGTTCGCGGGACTGCGGTTCTTCATCGCCGGAGTGATTCTCTTCGTCGCCTCGCTCGCGGCGGGCCAGCGACTGCCCGCCAGACCGCGTGATTGGCGCGACTTGTCGATCGTCGGGTTGCTGCTCCTGTCCGGCAATACGTGCGTCGTCGTCGCCGAGCGGTTCACGCCCGCGGGTGTGGCGAGCGTGTTCGTGGTGATGGCCGTGGTGTGGACCGCGTTCTTCGAGACGTTCGTGGCCGGACGCGCCAGCGGACTCTCGGCGCGCATGGTGGCGGGGCTTGCGTTAGGCCTGTGCGGGACGATCGTGCTGGTGGGATTCACCCCGGACGAGCTCGCGCATGCCGATTGGCGCGGCCCGGCCATCCTCACGTGCGGCACGCTGCTCTGGGCCGCCGGCGCCGTGTACTACCGCCACAGCCATCCACAGGCGGGTACCTATTTGGGCGCGGCAGTGGAAATGCTGGCGGCGGGCGTCGTCATCACGTCGTTAGGCTTGGCACTCGGCGAAGGGCCTCGGTTTCATCTCACCACGTCGGGCGCCGGCGCGCTGGTCTACCTGATCGTGTTCGGCTCGCTGATCGGATACAGCGCGTACAACTACGCGCTCACGCACGCGTCGGCGACGGTGGTCGGCACCTACACCTACGTCAATCCGGTGATCGCGGTGCTACTGGGCTGGGCACTGCTGAACGAGCAGATCGACGCGCGCGTCATCGCCGGTATGGTGATCGTGCTCGCGGCCGTCGTGGTAACGCAGCTTTCGTGGCGACCGGCCTTTCTGCGCCGGCCGGCCGGCGGCGACTGATGCGTTACTCGTACCGTAGCGCTACCACCGGATCGATGTGCGACGCGCGCAGCGCCGGGATGTACCCCGAGATCAACGCAACGACCGAGAGCACGACCGCGGCGAGCACAATGACCATCGGGTCGCGGCCCTTCAGGTCGAACAAGAGCGATTGGGCGGCCCTGCCTAACGCAATGGCGCCGGCAATGCCGATCACGCCGCCGATGAGCGTCATGAGCGCAACCTGCCTCAGCACCATCAGCTGCACGCGGCCGCCGTTTGCGCCCAAGGCCATGCGCACGCCGATCTCACGCGTCCGTTGGGCAACGGAGTACGCGAGGACGCCGTACAGGCCCACCGCCGCGAGCAGCGTCGCCAACAGCGCGAACGCGGCCGACAACGTGCTGATCAGCCGGTCGAGGAACACGTTCTCCTTCACCTGCTGCGTCATCGTCTTGAGCTGCTCCACCGGGAGATTCGGGTCGAGCGATTTCACCACGCGCGGGATCTCGCTCAGCACCTGCTGCGTGCTGCGCGACGTGCGCACGTAGAAATAGGAAAAGCCCAGGCTCGTGTCCTGCAATGCCGGATAGAAGAACACCGGCGGAATCTCCTGCTTCACCTCGCTGTACTTGGCGTCGCGGATGAGCCCCACGATCTCCGTGTCCAGGGTGTCGCCGCCGTTCGACATGCGCTTGCCCACCGCGTCGCTGCCTAACCCGAACTTTTTCGCGAACGCCTGATTCACGATGGCCACTTTGGGCGCGCCGGCGACGTCCGAGGGCGTGAATTCACGACCGCTCATCATCGTGATGCCCACCGTCTTGAAATAGCCGGGTCCGATTTCGTTGTACCGCGAATTGGCGTCGGTGTCCGGGCCCTTCTGGAATCCCTGTACCGACACGTCCGAGCCCCAGTTGTTGCCCGCGAGCAGCGGTACGAGCGCCTGGCTGACGTTCGTCACGCCCGGCAGCGCCGCCAGCCGCTCCTGCAACCGCGCGAACAACTGGCGCGAGTGCGCGGGGTCGTATCCGTCGAGCTCGGGCTCGATCATGAACGTGGCCATGCTGTCGATCCGGAAACCGAGATCCACGCGGCTCACGTTGCTCAAACTCTTCACGAACAGTCCGGCCGAGATCAGCAACGCCATCGAGAGCGCAATCTGCACCGTGACTAACGACGTCCGGAAACGCGCCGCGGAGCGCGCGCCCGAATGCTTGCCCGTGCCGGCGCGAATGGTCGACGCCAGATCGGGCCGCGTGCTGTGCAGTGCCGGGAACATGCCGAACAGCACGCCCGTCCCGACCGACAACACCGCGGTGAACGCGATCGCCGAGCCCTGCAGGCCGAAGTGCAATACGTTCACCGTGTCCGCCGGCAGCAGACTGGAGATCAGATGCAGCGTCCAATACGCCACGAGCAGGCTCACCGCCCCGCCGATCAGCGCCAGCAGCAACGACTCGGTGAGCAGCTGCCGCAGCAGCTGCCACCGCGTCGCGCCTAACGAAAGCCGCACCGCCATCTCGAGCGACCGCCCGGCGCCCCGCGCCAGCAGCAGATTCGCGATGTTGGCGCACGCAATGAGCAGCACGATGCCCGTGGTCGCCATCAGGAGCATGAGCGGCGTCTTCGTCTGCCGATGCATCGAGCTCTGGCCGCGGCGTCCGTCCTCGATCGTCAATACCTTGGCGCGGAACCGCTTCATCGTCGCGTCGCTCATGCCCTTCTGCAGCGGCGCCTCGACGTCAGTGATGATCGGGTGGAACACGGCGTTGGCGAGCACCTTCGCACGCTCTATCGACACGCCGGGTGCGAGCCGCGCGAACACATACACCCAGTACGCGCGCCGACTCGTCATCGCGTCGGTCCATCCCTGCATCATTTGATTGCGCATCGTGATCGGCACGAACACCAGCGGCTCGACGCCGAGCGTCGTTCCCTCGAATCCTTCCGGAGCGACACCGATGACGGTCATCGAATGTCCGTTCACGATGATCTGCTGCCCGATCACGTGCGGATCGGACCCGAGGTCGTTCGTCCAATACTGATAGCTCAGCACGGCCAGGTAGTTCTGCCCGAGCACACGGTCGTCGTCGTAGCCGATCAGCCGGCCGAGCGCCGCTCGAACGCCCAGCGTCGGGAAGTACGATCCGGACACCAGCATGCCGTCGCCACTGAGCGTCTGATGGTGATAGGCGATGTTGGTCCCGAACGCGCGATGACCGACCACACCGCTGAATCCAGGGTGCGCCTTCTCGAGGTCGCGGAACATCGGATAGCTGAGCACGACGTCGCAGTCCCCGGCCTGATTGCAGGAATTGCTGCCCGGGGCGGGACCCGTCATCCCGAGGTTCACGAGCTGGTCGGGATCGCGCACCGGGAGCGGCTGCCGCAACATCTGGTCGAACATCGAGAAGATCGCGGCATTCGCGCCGATGCCGAGCGCGAGCGACAGGATGGCGACAGCCGTGACGAACGGCGACTTGAGGAGCGTCCGAAAGGCGATCTTGAAATTGGCCATGGCGACGTGTCCGGGTGAGACGCGGTCCGTCCCGCGCACTGTGGCTTGAGACACTCGTGCGCGCAGAATGGTTTGTGCGACACGGCCGGCAGAGGCTTGGCTCGCCCCTGCCGGCCGCACCGTGCATGGCCCTACGGTCCGACTAGTACCCAGGATTCTGCGTCAATCCCGGCGTGACGTCGATCTCGCGCTGCGGGATCGGATACAGCGTCTGTTGCGGGGGGATGTCGAGCACGCTCGCCGCCAAACCGAGACGCACCAGATCCGGCCACCGATCACCCTCGAACGCCAGCTCTTTCCGGCGTTCGTCGATGATCGTGTTGATCATATCCGTTTGTGACAGCGAGCCGATCGGTGCGAGTCCGGCCCGCGCGCGAATCTCGTTCACCTTCGCGCGCGCGGTGTCCAGACTTCCCACCCGCGCTTCGGCCTCGGCGCGAATCAAGAGCACCTCGGCGAAACGGATCACGTGCGGGAACTCGGTGCCCTGCACCGACCGGAACTTGGCGCCCTGCTGATTGTCGTCTTCGATCGTGATCGACCACTGCCCCCGCTTGTCCGTCGGCGCATAGTTGGCGACGTCGTCGTTGGGATCGAACGACGGATCGAAGTCGTGCATGAGATCCGGCGTCGGCGCGACCTCGTACCGGCCATCGAAGAGATAGTAGAACGACAGGTTGTTGAATTGTTGCGCCGTGAAGATGATCCGGAAGATGTCTTCCGGCGTCGGCGACCCGGTTTCCGAGAAGAGGTCGGCAAAGTTAGGCGCGAGCGAGTACTGGCCGAGGTCTTCCACGGCCTTCGCCGCCTGCAGCGCGCCGGGGTAGTCGCCCTCGTACAGGAGCACGCGGGCACGGAGGGCCATGACCGCGCCTAACGACGCCTGCGTGGTCTGGTCGGCGTTGGCGATGAAGGTCTGCGCCGAATCGAGGTCCTTGAGAATCTGCACGTACGTGTCGGCCACCGACGCACGCGTCGATCCTACTGGATCGTTGATCGACGTGGCCGGGGCGAGCCTGAGCGGCACGCCTCCGAACACTTTCACCAGGTTGTGATAGTTGAGCGCGCGCAGGAAGTACGCCTCTCCGATGATCTCGTGCATCTCATCGGCATCGAGGCCGGGCACCTGCGGTACTTTGGCGATGATCTCGTTCGCCCGGTTGATGTCATCGTAAATCGCGATCCAGATGCCGGCGATGGTTTCGTTGTCGGCTCGCAGCTCGTTGAGGTCTGCGTCGCCGAACGACGTCAGCGTGCCGGTATGCTCGCTGTTGTCGGACGACAGGTCGAGGAGAATGGGATAGTCCTCGCCGTAGTACGACAGGCTTTGCAGACCGCCGTACGCGCCGAAGAGCGCCGCGCGCGCGCCGACGGGATCGGAGATCGCGGTTTGTTCGGGGATCGAACCCGCCGGCTTCAAGTCGAGCGGGTTGTTGCACGCGGCCGCCGCGGTGATCAGCGCAGCCGCCAGGAAGAATCGGGTTCTCATGTGTGATGTCATCCTCATGCGAAGGTCCCGGATGCCTGGAGTCGGCTCACCAGTTGGTGGACACGCCAATGGAAATCGTCCGCGCACGCGGATAGGCGTAGTAGTCTGTGCCTAACGCAATGTTGGACGTCGAGCCGTTGCTGTTCACGTCGGGGTCGTAGCCGGTGTACTTGGTGAAGTTGTGCAGGTTGTGGCCGGACACGTACAGCGTCGTGTTCTGCAGATTGCCCACGGGCACGAGGTGGTCGGGGATGCGCCAGCTCAGCGTGATCTCCGAGATGCGGAGATACGAGCCGTCCTCGATGAACCGGTCGGAGATCTCGCGCGCGCCGGACGTGCCGTCGAAGCTCGCCCGCGGCTCGTTCGTGATCTGCCCGGGATGCGTCCACGCGTTGAGCGCGTAGGTGAACTTGTTGTCGTAGTTGTAGCCGCCGTCATCGGCGAAGATGCGCATCAGGTTGAACACCTTGGCGCCGTAACTGAACTCGAGGAAGGTGCCTAACGAGAGGCCTTTCCACGAGACGGTGTTCCGCAGGCCGCCGAAGAACTTGGGCTGCGGGCTGCCGGCGTCGATGCGGTCATCCGACGTGATCTCGCCGTCGCCGTTCACGTCCGCGTACTCGGCGTCGCCCGTCTGCGGATTCACGCCCTTGAAGTGCAGCACGTAGAATTCGCCGATCGGCTGCCCCACCGCCACGCGGCTGATGGGCCGGAAGTTGTCGCCGTCGCCGAACGGCTGGTTCTGGAACAGCGCCGTCACCTCGTTGTGATTGAACGAGATGTTGAAGTCGGTGTTCCACGAGAATCCGTTCTTGTCGCTCGCGCGAACGTTTACCGAGCTCAAGCCGAGCTCGAAGCCGCGGTTCAGCACGTTGCCGATGTTGTCCCAGTACGTCGCGAATCCGGTCGTCGCCGGAATCGGCCGGTTCACCAACAGGTTCGACGTCAGGCGATGATAGTAGTCCGCGATCACCGTGAGGCGGCCGCCGAATGGATACCAATCGATGCCGCCGTCGAACTCGTGCGTCGACTCCCACTTGAGGTTCGGGTTGGCGAAGTTCGTCGGCGCGATGCCGGGGTTCTCGCCGTAGTTGGACGTGCCGTAGAGGCCGAGGTACGCGAAGTCCGAGATCTCCTGGTCGCCCGTGAGACCCTGGTTGCCCGTCACGCCGTAGCTCGCGCGCAACTTGAGCGTGCCTAACTTGCGGCCGAAGTCGCCCATGAAGGGCTCGTCGCTGATCACCCAGCCGCCGGCGATCGCCGGGAACACGGCGTACCGGTTGTTCGGGCCGAAACGGGACGAGCCGTCCGTCCGCACGCTGGCCGTCAACAGATAGCGATCCTTCCACGAGTAGTTCGCGCGGGCGAACGCCGACACGAGATTGTTGTTGAACGGCAAGCCGTCGAAGCTCGTGATCACCGTTCCGTTCCGGACGTAGTGAAACTGATCGCTGCTGAAGCCCTCCGCGCGCACGAAGTTGAGCTGATCGGTGTTGTACTGGACGCTGCCGCCGCCCACGATGTTGAGGCTCGCGGCGTCCGCGTTCTCGTGGTCGTACGTGAGAAATCCCTCGAGCACGTACTGGCTGCCCGTGCTGTAGCCGCTCTTCGCGACGCCGCGCGCCTGTGCGGCGTACGTGCCGTCCACGAGCGGCGAGTCCCACTCGAGCTCGTTCATCGTGAGGACGTCCGTGCCCACCCGCCCGGTGAACGACAAACTCGGCACGAAGTGGTAGGTGCCCTCGACGTTGCCGAGGAACCGGTCGGTGGTGGTGGGCAGATTGTTCAGATCCGCGATCGCGACCGGATTCGCATAGTAGAGATTCTGGTCGTTGCCCGCGAACGTCCCGTTCGGCGCGCGCACCGGATAGATCGACGCCTCGCCGATCGCGTTGGTGACCACTCCCGTTAGGCTGTTGTCGCCAGGAATGCGGTGGTCGTCTTCGCGCGAGTACGCCAGCGACGTTTTCACCGAGAACTTGGGCGACGCCTCGAAATCGATGTTGGCGCGACCCGACGCGCGGCTGTACGACGAGCCGAGCACGATGCCGGTCTGCCCGAAGTACGAGCCGCCCAGGTAGTACGTGAGACGATCGGTTCCGCCGCTCAGCCCCAAGTGCAGGTTGCCCACCGGCGCCGTGCGGAAGATCGCCTTCTGCCAGTCGGTGGACGTCGCGTCATCCACACCCGGCGTGAACGGGTCGCTCTCGCCATCGTTCTCGGCGCCCTGGTTCATGAACGCGACGTACTGCTTCGCGTTCATGAGACTCAGATACCGCTCGGGTTGTTGCCACCCGGTGTTCGCGTCGAACGAGAAATGCGCATTCCCCGCGCTCCCGCGCTTGGTGGTGATCAGCACGACGCCGTTCGAGGCGCGCGATCCGTAGATCGCGGCCGACGCGGCGTCCTTGAGGATGGTGATCGATTCGATCTCGCTCGGATCGAGCCCGGTGACGCCGGTGAGCCCTTGTCCGTTAGGCCCGAGCTGCGAGAAGTCGCTGCTCTGTACCGGCACGCCGTCCACCACGTACAGCGGCTGGTTGGTCGCCGAGATCGACGCCGCGCCGCGCACGCGAATCGTGATGCCGTTCCCCGGATCGCCCGAGTTCTGGATCACCTGCACACCGGGCGCCTTGCCCTGGAGCGCGGCGTCCAAACCGGCCACCGGCTGATTGGCCACGTCGCTGCCGTTCACGGTGGACACCGCGCCCGTGACGCGCGCGCGATTCTCCGTTCCGTATCCGACCACCAGCACCTGCGCCAACGTGACGGCCACGCTGTGCAGCGCGAAATTCACGGTGGTCGTGTCGCCGGCCGTGAGCGTGACTTGCCGCTCGCCCGGCGCGAAGCCGATGCGTTGCACGCGCACGGTGACCGTCCCCGGCGGGACGTTCGCGGTGTACGTGCCGCGGTCGTTCGTGGTGCCGCGCGCCTGGCCGGCGACCGTGATCTGTGCGCCGTTCACGGGCTGTCCCGACACCGAATCGGTGACGGTACCGCGCACGATCGCCGTCTGCTGCGCTCGGGCAACAGCGGGACCTGCGCCTAACAGCGTGAGACCGAGCAGCAGGATGGCCGCCCGGGTGAATGGAAAGCGCCTCATCGATGAGCCTCCCGGTGGGAGTGACGGTGAAGCCGCGGGAACGATCGGGCGTGCCCGCTGCGAGACGACGGGGATCGGCCGCGGATCAGGGCGTGGGGAGCGTCGCCCGTCCGGTCCGCGGGTCGTACGTGCTGCCGGCGGGCAGCAATGAGACGTGAATGCCAATCGCGCCTAACCGCGGGGCCCCGGCCCCGGTGACGCGCGCGTCCCGCGCGTCGATGACGATGGCGGCGCTCCGGCCGAGCACTGTCCACGTGCCGTTGGGATCGACGCGCACCGCCGTGCCCTCGTCGATGCCTACGCCTAACAGAGAGGGCCGCTCGAGAACCACGGCGAGCAAACGGTTCGCCCGCTCGCGGCGAAGGAAATGCATGTCGACGATCGCGTTCCTGATGAAGCCGAATCCGGGCGCGATCTGGATCGCCCCGCGCGCGACGTTCGGAAACTCGTCGCCGTAGTAGCCAATGCTGTCGGCCTCGGGACGCTTTTGATTGCCGGTGATCATCGAGTCGCTGAGCACCGCGGCGCCGGCCGACGTGCCGCCGACGACCGCGCCCGCCTCATAGCGCGCGACCATCGCGTTGAGCGCCGCGGTCCCAACCAGCGAATCGGCGAGCTTCACTTGATCGCCGCCGCCGAACCAGATGCCCGTCGCCGTGCCGATCAACTTCACGATCGAGTCGCTCTGCGCCTGCGCACGCGACACGTCGACCACGAATGCCTTCGCGCCGTGCGACTCGAGATCCTCGACCTTCTCGCGTCCCGCCGCCGCCGACTCTTCGGTGGCCGTCGGCACCACCGCGATGTTCGCGTGCGTCCCACCCGCGAGATCGACGAACGCCTGAACGAGCTCCTTCGACTGCTCGCCGCCGCCGACGATGAACAACGTGCCCTTTGGCGCCGCCCGCGGCGTGGCCGATGACACGGCGCCCGATGCGGAATGCGCCATCACGGCAACCACGACGGCGCCGAGGAGCACGGGAGATGACTGCACGATGCGACGAACGGCGTGACCGAACATGAGTCCTCGAGACATGGGAAACGGGGGCGGGCGGCGTGCCTAACCGGAGGGACGGGACTGCGAGACAACGTGGCGCACCGCGGAGGCGATCGCGCGGCGACGGGTTTCTGGCCGCGCACTAGCACCGAGCGCAACAGTGCTTGTACGCGGCGACCTCGTCAAGCCCACCCCGTCAACGCGCGCATTTGCCCCGATCACTCTGCCGTTGGCGCGAACGCGATCGATCAGGTTGCTGGTCGCGCGCACCGCGTGGTAACATCCCGCCGTCGCCCTGCCGACTCTGGCCGCGGGCGCATCGTCCACGCTGGAGGAAACCGGAATGTCAAGAATTGGTGTGGCAGTGAGCGCGATCCTCGTGGCGGGGATCGGCGTCGTCGCGCTCGACGCGGCGCCTGCACGTTCGACTGCGCCCGCCGCGACTGCCGAGCCCGCCGCGCTCACGACGGGTCCGGTGCACCTCGTCACGGCTCCCAAGAACAACGCGGCGCGCTATTTCGTGCGCGAACAATTGGCCAGCATCAACTTTCCGAGCGACGCCGTTGGCGTCACGGACAGCGTGACCGGCAGTCTCGCGCTCGATGACAAAGGCCAGGTCGTATCCGCCGACTCGAAATTCGTGGTCGACCTCCGCGGCCTGAAGAGCGATCGCTCGATGCGCGACGGATTCATCCAACGCCGCACCCTCGAGACCGACAAGTATCCGACGGTCACGCTCGTGCCCAAATCGCTCCAGGGCCTGCCGAGTCCCCTGCCCGACTCCGGCCGCGTGTCGTTCACGTTGTTAGGCGACCTCACGGTTCGCGGCGTGACCAAGCCCACGTCGTGGATGGTCGAGGCGTTCATGCGCCACGGCGAAGTCCGCGGCACGGCGTCCACCGGCTTCACCTTCGATGACTTCCAGATCGAAAAGCCGAAGGTCGGATCGGTGCTGAGCGTGGCGGACAGTATCCACTTGGTGTACGATTTCGATCTCGTCCCGGCGTCGGGATCCTGATCGCGGAGCGCGTGCCGGGCGGCTCTGCCTAACGAACGAGATTCATGACCGTGTCGCGCTGGACCGCCGCTCTGCTGGCGGCCGTCGTGGCGGCTCCGGGCATCGCGAGCGCGCAAGCCGCCGCCCGGGGCCGCCCAACGTTGTCGCCCGAGGTGCGGGCGGTGGTGGCCATCGACACCGACGTCGTGGCCCTGACCCACGTCCGCGTGATCGATGGCACCGGCGCGCCCGCGCGCGCCGATCAAACCGTGATCGTCCGCGATGGCCGCATCGCCCAAGTGGGCGCCGCCGCGTCCACCGCGGTGCCCGCCGGCGCTCGGGTGCTCGACCTCACCGGCAAGTCGGTGATCCCGGGACTCGTGATGGTGCACGAGCACCTGTTCTATCCCACGGGACCCGGCGTCTACGGCAACGTCGCCGAGAGTTTCGTCCGGCTCTATCTCGCCGGCGGCGTCACGTCGATGCGCACCGGCGGCAACATGAACGGCTTCGGCGACATCGGGCTGGCACATGCGATCGCCTCCGGCCAGAAGCCCGGCCCGTGGATCGACGCCACCGCGCCGTACCTCGAGGGTCCCGGGTTAGGCCTGGACCAGGTGCACGAGCTCACCGGTCCGGACGACGCCCGCCGTATGGTCGACTTCTGGGCCGACGAGGGCGCGACGTCGTTCAAGGCCTACATGCACATCACACGCGCCGAGCTGGGCGCGGCCATCGCCGAGGCCCACAAGCGTGGACTCAAGGTGACGGGTCATCTGTGCTCCGTCACCTACCGCGAAGCCGCTGCGTTAGGCATCGACAACCTCGAGCACGGCTTCTTCGTTTCCACCGATTTCGTGTCCGGCAAGAAGCCGGACCTGTGCCCGGGACAGAACACCGGCATGGACGCCATCGCGACGCTCTCGCCGGATACGGCGCCGGTGCGCGATCTCATCGCCGACCTCGTGCGGCACCACGTGGCGATCACGAGCACGCTCACCGTATTCGACACGTTCGTCCCCGGCGAGCCGATGCCGCCCGGCCTGGATGTCCTCGACCCTATCCTCCGTGAACAGTTCGAGCAGCGCTACGCGGCGACGCAGCGCGACACGACGGGACGCATGGCTCGCATCTTCGCGCACGCCCGCGCGCTCGAGGTCGCGTACATGCGCGCCGGCGGCTTGCTCATCTCCGGCACCGACCCCACGGGCGGCGGCGGCGTGATCCCCGGATACTCCAATCAGCGCGAGCTCGAGCTGCTCGTCCAAAGCGGCCTCACGCCGCTCGAAGCGATCAAGGTGGGCACGCTCAACGGCGCCACGTATCTGGGCCGCGCCAAAGACGTCGGCTCGATTGCCGCCGGCAAACAAGCCGACCTCGTCGTCATCGACGGCGACCCGTCCGCGAACATTTCGGACATCACCCACGTTCAATTGGTGTTCCGTCAAGGGATCGCATATGATCCCGAGAAGCTCATCGCATCGGTAAAGGGTAAAGTCGGGTTGTTCTGATGACACTCCCGCGGCACATCGAGTCGGTGTTCGCGCACCTCGTCTGGGCGGACGAGCGCGCGTTGTTGTCGCTCGAGACGTCGCACGGGCAGCCGGTTCGCGCGCTCGCGTTGTTCAATCACGTGTTGGGCGCCGAGGCAGAGTGGCTCGCGCGGCTCGAGCAGCGTCCGTGCGACGTCGCGATCTGGCCCTCCTTCGACCTCGCGCAGTGCCGCGCGATTGCCGCGCGCAATCGCGAGCAGTACGCGGCTTACATGTCGCTCCTCTCGCCGGCCGATCTCGACCGGCAGGTCCGCTACCGCAACAGTCGAGGCGCGGAGTTCGAGTCACGCATCGAAGACATCCTGATCCACGTCGCGCTGCACGGCGCATATCACCGCGGGCAAGTCGCCCTGCTCATCCGCGACGCGGGCGCCGAGCCTAACGCAACGGACTACATCGCATTCGCGCGCGGCGCCCCGGCGGCCACGCGTGTCGGACAGCCGGTGGGATGAACGCGCCGTCGCCCGCCGCCGACCACCCCTCACTCTTCGGGGTCTTGGCCGCTCGCGCGCGGCACGCAACCGACACGCGCCTCGTGGCCGATGCGGCGATCGGAACATCGCTCGCCGCGGCGATCTTGGGTTTTCGACCTGCGCTCTGGGTGCTTGCGATGCCTGCCGTCGTGGTGGCAGCCTACGGCGCGTGGGGCATCGCCGACCGCGAGGTGGCAGGACGTGCCCCGGGCATGCCCCGCGTGGCGTTAGGCGTCGCCCGCGCCGCCGCGCTCGTTGCCGGCCTCATCGCCGCGCTCGGCTTCCTCTTCGGCGCGCTCGGCGCGCTCCTCGGCAACTGGATACTCTGAGCAGTCCGCGGTCGGGACCGCCAAAAACGGAAGTCAGACCGGTCCGCGTGACGATCGAGGACCTTCCCACGTCAACAGAATAGAGGTATGTTACAGTGCAGTCAGATGTTGCATCAATCACCCTCAAGCCCCTTGTACCACTGAGTCGCACCCGCCAACCCGCGCGCAGACGCCGTAGCCCCGCGCGAGCCCACACGCAGCACACGTCGCTGCCCACAAGTCGCACGGCTTACACGAACACTCGCGAGTGGCTGCTTCAACGCCACGGCGCTGTGTGCACGTACTGCGAACGACGCGTCCACCCCGACGCGATCACGCTGGATCACGTGACGCCCCGCCGCGGCAAAACCGCGTTCGATCGCCGCGATAACCTCGTGCTCGCTTGTCCGGACTGTAACGCACTCAAGGCCGACAAGCCGATCCTCGCTTTCCTGCTCGGCCGCCGCACGCGCGCTGTGAATCTGCTCCGCTTCGGCGAGCACCTGAGCCCCATGCTCCTCGATCTCGCCCGCCAGGTTGCGGGTCCGGAAGGCATCGCGCGGGCCGAACGGTTGTCCGATCCGGACTATCCGTACAAAGATTGACGGCTGGGCCGCCCCAAGCCCGGAAACTGATCCAGGGTCCTACCTCGTAGTGTAGGGAAAGCCACCGGACTCCTGACATGATTGCCGCCATTCTCCGTCTCATCGCTCTGCGCCCATTCCTCGGCATGGCCATTTTAGGCATCCCGATTCTGCTGCTCATCGCGGTAGGGCTCGTGACGATCCTCGCGTTCAAGTTCTTCATTTTCATCGTCCTGCCCATCGCCGCGATCGTCTGGCTCGTGCGCTGCTTCAAGCGCTCGTCGTCATGCGAACCCGACGGCGGAACTGACACGGGGCCCGACATCGCGCAGTAATCGTTCGGACGTGAACGATGGTCACGGAATCGGCGGTGATGGAGACGGACGCGTGAGCATTCGCGGCATCGAACGATTCGCCGTCGGTTCGCTGCTCGTGAGTATCGCGCTCATTGCCGTTGACCGGATCCGCCATCCGCGCGGATTCTTTTTCTGGATCCCCATGCCGCGTCACAGTACAGCGGCCTGGCGTCCGGTGTGGTTCATGCTGCGCGCGCGACCGGCATTCACCGTCGGTGTACTACTGTTGTCGATAGGACTCTGCGCCGGGCTGATCGCGGTTTGCGTGGAACTCGGCACCGGCCTCATGCCGCGCGGAACGGATCGTTAGGCAGCAAGCGGCCGACGGGGGAAGACGAGATGGAACGCTGGCAGGACCGCCTCGCGCGGTCGCTCTTTGGCTCTGTTTCTCGAAGCCGCGCCGTTCGCGGTGTGACCGTCGACGTGGTCAACACCCGCCCCGACATCGACACCGAACACGTCTTCGCGCGGCTCGATGAGGCGCTCGGCATCCTCGAGCAGTATCAGCCATGTTACTTCCGCCACCTCGTGCGCGATTTTGCGCGTATCGCGGTGCGTCGCTATCCGTGTCGCGGCGCGTATTTCCCCGATGAGCGCACCTGTCTCATCGAGCTGACGTTCAGCGTGAATCCCGAGTTTACGGCGGCGCAGGTCGCGTCGACGATCGTGCACGAGGCCATGCACGCGCGTCTCGATCGCCGGGGCGTGACCTTCACGCGCGAGATCGCGGCACGCCACGAGCGATTCTGCCGGCGCGCCGAGGTCGAGCTCGGGATGTTGGTTCCGGACGGAGAGCCCATCGTCGAGCGCGCGCTGGCGTCGCTCGCGGCGAGCGATGAAGACGTTGCCCCGGTCATCGACTGGGATGTGGCACGGCGGCGCGTGGCGCAGGCCGATCTCGATGCGCTACACGTGCCGCCGTGGCTCAAACACACTCTCGCGCGCCGCGCCGGACTCGATCCCGACGCCTAAACGAACTACTGTGCTGGCGCGCCGCCTTCTTGTCCCGCGGTACCGGCGGTGCTCGCGGTGGTCGCGGTGTTCTTGGACCGGTGCGCCCAGTGCTGCCGCGGCTGAGCCGGCTGCGACCGCTTGAACAAGAGGTCCGCGTAATACGCGGCAATGCGCGTGCGCACCGACTCCTGCGTGTCGCCTGACTTGGCCTGAAATGGTGCGTACCGATTCTGGTCGCCCGATACCTGGAACCACCACCAGGATTCCGTTCTCGAACCGACAGGCCCCTCGGTCCTGCAGCTGAACGTCCGGCCATTGTCCTGGAAGTCGAACGGTTTCAGCATGGATTCTCCAATCGGGGTGAACCGTAATCTACCATCGGTGCCGCCCCGGTGCCTACCTTCAGCCTGTAACGGGCGTCCCGACGGCCGATTTGGGGGCCGGAGGGCCTGGAATGGACCCGATGGAGGGCGCGAGTGCGGTACGACTTCCTTATCGAGACCTACGAAACCGAGCGGATAAAGACGCTCAGCGCCTGGTCGCAGATCCCCGATGCGCGCATGAGCTTCCGGCCCGAGCCGCGCGCACGCTCCCCGCACGAGCACATGGTGCATCAGTGCGTGAGCGAGGATACCTGGATGCGGACGATGCTCGGCATCACAGTCCCGATGCCGGCTGTCCCGCCCACCGAGACCCGGCTCTCGTTCCTCGAGCACTACGCCGCCGCCTCCGCTGTGCGCCTAACGGAGCTCCGCGGCAAACCGGACTCGTGGTTCGAGGAGCCGACGACGTTCTTCGACACGCAGCGCTCGCGCGCCTGGGTGGTCATGCGCCGGCTCACACATTCCGCGCATCACCGCGGACAGCTCACGGTGTATCTGCGCCTCTGGGAGCAATCGCTGTACTCGACGTACGGTCCCAGTGCCGACACGGGCGGTCTGTTCCAGAACGGCGCGACGGTGATCTATCGCTATTCGAGCATCGAGCGCTTGCTCGCAGGCGAGAAATCCGGCGGCGAGTTCCCTCCGCTTCCTGGTCCGGGTCAGCGCGCGCCCACAGAGCGACCCGACGGTTAGCGACGCGCGCGCCGGTACCGGACTTGCTGACGTGCGAATCGTCGGCTCAAGCGAGGGTTCGGTGGCGACGATCTGGAAAGGCACACTCTCGATTGGCCTGGTCACGGTGCCGGTCGAGCTCAAGCGCGCGATCCGCAACGAAGAGCGGATTCATTTTCACATGCTGCACGACGCCGACAAGGCGCCGATCCGTTACGAGCGGATCTGCACCGCCGACGGCGCCGTCGTGCCGTGGGACGACATCGTCAAAGGCTACGAGTACCGCAAAGGCGACTACGTCGTGCTCACCGACGACGACTTCAAGTCGGCCGCGCTCTCGGCGTCGTCGACGATCGCGCTGCGCGAGTTCGTGCCGGCAGACTCGATCGACCCGCGCTACTTCGAGACGCCGTACTTTCTGATTCCCGGAAAGGGCGGCGAGATGGCGTACGCCGTCATGCGCGAGGCCATCAGCGAGACCGGCACGATTGGGTTAGGCACACTCGTATTGCACCAGCGCGAACACGTGGCCGGACTCAAGGCGGTGGGTAACGCGCTCGTGCTCGAGCTCATGCGCTTCGCCGACGAGCTCGTCGATGAATCCGACTACAAGTTCCCGAGCAAGCACGAAGTGCGCGCACCCGAGCTCAAGATGGCGCGACAACTGATCGACGGTCTCCAAGCGGCATTTCATCCCGAGCAGTACAAGGATCAGTACCACGCGAACTTGATGAAGGTCATTCGCGCGAAAACGAAAGGCACGCACGCCGCGCTCAAAGAGCCGGTGCACGCGAAGCGAGACGCCAAAGTGGTCGATCTCATGGAGCGGTTGCAACAGAGTCTGGCCGCCGGCAAGCACGGCAAAACGGCCACGCATCGCGCGCGCGGCGGCGCGACCCGGCGCCGCACCCGAACCCGCGCCGCTCGATCGGCCTAACCGAACCCGCCGATGGCGACAACCAAACGGCCCGGTGCGCGCCGCAAGCGCGCTCGCGCCTCGACCAAGCTCCGGACGTACCGCGCCAAGCGCCACTTCGACGCGACACCAGAGCCGGCCGGCGAGGGCGGAGCGACGCGGCGTCGGCACGCGCTCCAGTTCGTCATCCAGAAACACGACGCCAGCCATCTCCACTTCGATTTGCGCCTCGAGATGGATGGCGTGATGAAGAGTTGGGCGGTGCCCAAGGGGCCGAGCCTCGACCCGTCGGTGAAACGGCTCGCGATGCAGGTGGAAGATCACCCCATCGAGTACAACACGTTCGAGGGTACCATCCCCAAGGGGGAATACGGCGGCGGCACGGTGATGGTGTGGGACCGCGGCACGTATACGAGCGACCCGCCGTCGCCTAACGCAGAAGACGCGCTGCGGCGCGCGTACGCCAAAGGCGATCTCAAGTTCACGCTGAACGGGGCACGCCTGCACGGCTCGTGGGTTCTCGTGCGCACCAAGCGCGGCGTCCCGAACAAGCCGCAGTGGCTCCTCATCAAACATCGGGATTACGCGGCCGAACCCGGCGCCGACATCGTCGCCGACGTGGAAACGTCGGCGGCCACCGGCCGCAAGATGGATGAAATCGCCGACGGCGCGCCCAAGCATCGCCGCCACGCGGCCACGCGCGACACGCCGCGTGCGCCCCGCTCACGGCCCGAGCGCCGCACTCTTCCCGCGCTGCAGCCGATGCTCGCGCGGGTCGGCGCCGAGGTGCCGCAGGACGATGGATGGACGTTCGAGCCCAAGTACGACGGCATTCGCGTGCTCGCCTACGCGACCGCCCACGACGTCCGCCTGATGACGCGGAACGATCTCGACAAGAGCACCCAGTTCCCCGAGATCGTGAGCGCGATCGAGCAGCTCGTCGCCCGCGTGCGGCATCCGTTAGTCTTGGATGGCGAAATCGTCGCGCTCTCGCACGGGAAACCGGGACGCTTCCAGGGGCTGCAGTCGCGCATCCACGTCCAGGGCAACGCCGACATCGAGCGTTTGGCCGCCGATGCGCCGGCCGCACTCATGGTGTTCGATCTGCTGCTCGATGGCGACGACGTCCTGATCGACGAATCGTGGTCGGAGCGCCGCAAGCGCCTCGAGCTTCGGCTGCGCAACCGCACCGACACGCATCTTCGGTTAGGCGACTCCGCGCCCGGCGGCGACCGCGAGATGCTGCGCAAAGCGCGCGCGGCCGGGTGGGAAGGCATCATGGCCAAGCGGACCGACGCGCCGTACGCGCCGGGCCAGCGCCCCGACTCCTGGCTCAAGCTCAAGCTCGAGCGCCGGCAGGAGTTCGTTGTGGGCGGATACACCGAGCCGCGCAATTCCCGTCAACATTTCGGCGCCTTGCTCGTCGGATACTACGAGGGTGACCGTCTCGTTTACGCCGGACACGTGGGCGGCGGGTTCAACCACCAGTCCTTGCGCGACGTGCACGGCCAGCTGGTCCGCTTGGCGCGCAAGACATCGCCGTTCGCCAATCCGCCCAAGCCCAACGAACCGGCGCACTGGGTACGACCCACCCTCGTTGTGGAAGTCAAGTTCAATGAATGGACCGACGACGGGTTGCTCCGGCAGCCGGTGTTCCTCGGCACGCGCGACGACAAGGATGCGCGCTCTGTGACCCGCGAGCCGGCGCCGAGCGCTTCCCACGGCGTCGTCCGTCCCTAGATTTCACGTAACCTCGACCACCGCCCATGGACGATAAAAAGATTCTCGCCCTCGCCCGGAAGAACGCCGCGAAATCGATCGCGCAGAACAAGCCGCGCAACAAGGCGTACGATCAGACCATCGACGCTACGCGGCCGCCGGCGCCGGACGATACGGGCGAAGCACAGCGCATGTTCAAGGAGATGAAGCGCCGCGAGTTCTGAGCGCGCGCTGACCACTCCGTTGTCCTCCGACCTGCTCGTGCTCGTGCACGGGCTCAAGCGGACGCGCGCCTCGATGTGGCCCGCCGCGATCGCCGCGCGCCGCCGCGGCTATTCCGTACTCAATTGGGGTTATCCGTCGGCGACTGCAAGCATCGCGGCGCACGCCGCGTCGCTCCGCCGCACGCTGGATGCAATCCCCCCGTCAGGCGAGCGACGCATCCATTTCCTCACCCACTCGTTGGGCGGCATCGTCGTCCGCGCCCTCATCGCCGGCGGCGCGCCGGGCACGGTGGGTCGCGTCGTCATGCTGGGGCCGCCCAACGCCGGGAACGAAATCGCCCAGCATCTCCGGCACGCGCGCGCGTTCCGGCGCGTGATGGGGCCGGCGGGCCTCGAGTTAGGCACGGGCGCCGAGAGCGTCCCGCGGCGCCTCCCCGATGCCGCGTTCGACCTGGGAGTCATCGCCGGCCATCGCCTGCGGCCCGCGCTCTTCGGCCGCTGGATCGGCTCGCCCAACGACGGGCTGGTCTCGGTGAGCGCCACCCGGCTCGTCGGCATGCGCGACCACATCATCGTGCGCGGCGGCCACGCGCTGCTTCCGTGCAACCCGCGTGCGCTGCACCACGCCTTCGTGTTCCTCGCCACCGGACACTTCGACCGCCCATCGGTCGCCTAACGCAACGGCGGCGGGGGCTCGCCGCCCCCGCCGCCCGGCTCAGGCTTGCTGGCCATCGTACGTAACGTCCAGCACCTTCCCCGTGTTCGCATCCACGTTCACTTTCTCGACGAACGACTTGTTGGCCACGTTCACGTCGAACGTGTACACCTTGTCGCCGTTGCGCATCCCGCCATCGCGTTCCGCCTTGACCGTCCCGCCGCCGCACGCTTTGATCGCGATGGTCTTGGCCTGCGACTGATCCACCGGCCGCGCAAATCCGCTCAGCACGGCGACCGCGCCGGCGCTCGCCATGAGCGCCGCCATTGTCGAGACGATCCTGTTGCCCTGCATGGTCGTGTCCGTCCCGCGCTCGGACCGCGTCGCAGCCGCGGGACGGTGATGAATTCGAGTCGACGCGCCGTGAGCGCACTGCGCACTCGTCTGGTGCTGTTCCCGCGACTCCCGGGCTCCTGCCGTTGGTGGGGAGGCCGCGACGAAAATGCTGCGAGATCCGTGCCCCCCTCCGTGAATATATTGAAGTCCAATATATTTTCGGTCACCGCGCGGCGCGACCTCCGCCCTGCGTTCGGCGCATCGCGCGTGCATATACCCCTTTGTACTTGCTCACCTCGCTGCGCTCGCGGTCCAGCTCCGGCACGTGCTCCGGCGCGTAGCCCAACCCGCGAAAGAACTGCTCGGAATTGCTCACCGCGAACAACGTCCACAGATCGCGCCGCTCCGCCACCTCCTCGGCGCTCCGCACCAGTGCCGCGCCGATCCCCTGGCCCTGCGCGCCCGGATCCACCGCCAACGATCGGATCTCCGCCAGGCTCGGCGCGTACTCCTCGACGTGCACGCATCCCACCACCACGTCGTCGTCCGTCGCCACCAGGAAATCCGCGATGTGCTCGCGGATGAACTCCAGCGTGCGCGGCAGCAGCGTGCCGTCCGGGACGTACAGATCGATCAACGCCTTGATCGACGATGCGTCGCCTGTCCGGGCCGGTCGTACGTTCATGCCATGCTCCTCGGTGCGCGTGATACTCGATGATGAGCGCGCACGCTCCGCCCCAGAAGATCTTGCGCGCGCCGCGCCCGTGCTGTCTGCTTTCTGCCTGTCGTCACGATCCCGTTCGTTCCCGTCCGACCCGACCCATCCATGCCCTCGCGCTTTCGTGTCGCGCTGCTCACCGCATCGCTCGCGCTCTGCTCTCGCGCGCCCGTCGCGTTCGCCCAACAGATCGATTCCGCGTTCTTCGCCGGACTCGAGTGGCGAATGATCGGCCCCTATCGCGGCGGCCGCACCGTCGCGTCGACCGGCGTGCGCGGACAGCCTAACGTGTTCTACGTCGCCGCTACCGACGGCGGCGTCTGGAAGAGCACCGACTTCGGGCATGTGTGGACGCCGATCTTCGATCACGAACCCATTGGATCGATCGGGGCGCTCGCCGTCGCGCCATCGAATCCCGACATCATCTATGTCGGCAGCGGCGAGGGACTGCAACGCCCCGATCTCTCGATCGGCGACGGACTCTACAAGTCCACCGACGCCGGCCGCACGTGGACCCATCTCCCTGGCCTGCGCGACGGGCAACAGACCGCGTCGATCATCGTCGACCCGCGCGACGCCAACCGCCTCTTCGTCGCCATCCTCGGTCATCCGTACGGGCCTAACGCAGAGCGCGGCGTGTATCGCTCCACCGACGGCGGTGCCACGTTCGAGAAAGTGTTGTTCAAGGACGAGAACACCGGGGCCGTCGCCCTCGCGTTCGATCCCGGCGACGCGCAAGTGATTTACGCTGTGTTGTGGGCCGCGCGCCAGGGCCCGTGGGAGTACGACAACGCGTACGCCGGACCCGGGAGCGGATTGTACAAATCGGTCGACGGCGGCGCCACCTGGAAACAGCTCACCACCGGGCTCCCGACTCCGGCGCAGGGACTCGGCCGCATCGGCATTGCCGTGGCGCCCGGCGACGGCCATCGCGTCTACGCCATGGTGCAAGCGCCGCCAAAGTTGGGCGGCGTGTATCGCTCGGACGACGGCGGGGAAACGTGGACGCGCACGAACAGCGAGGAGCGCGTCTATGGCCGCGGCGATGATTTCGCCGAAGTGCAGGTGGACCCGGCGAACGCCGACGAGATCTACGTCGCCAACACGTCGACGTATCGCTCGACCGATGGCGGCCACACGTTCACCGCCATCAAGGGCGCGCCGGGCGGCGACGACTATCATCGGATCTGGATCAATCCCGACAACCCCGAGATCATCCTGATCGGCAGCGACCAGGGCGCCACGATCACGGTGAACGGCGGCCTAACGTGGAGCTCGTGGTACAATCAGCCCACCGGGCAGATGTTCCACGTCGCGGCCGACAATCGATTCCCATATCGCGTGTACGGCGGCCAGCAGGAGAGCGGATCGGCCGGCGTGTCGAGCCGCGGCAACGATGGCGAGATCACGTTCCGCGACTGGCATCCCGTGGGCGTCGAAGAGTACGGGTATGCCGTGCCCGATCCGCTGCACCCCGGCGTCATCTACGGCGGCAAGGTGACGCGCTACGACGAGCGCACCGGGCAGGTGCAGGATGTCGGCCCGATCGTGCTGCGCAGCGGTGCCTTTCGCTTCGATCGGACGGCGCCTGTCATTTTCTCGCCGGCCGATCCGCACGTGCTCTACTTCGCGGCGCAGGTGCTGTTCAAGACGACCAACGGAGGACGCAGTTGGACGACGATCAGTCCCGACCTCACGCGCCCCGACCCCGGCGTCCCGTCGACGTTGGGCGTCTATGCGCAACGCGCGGCGGCGGCGCCGCACCGCGGCGTGATCTATTCGATCGGCCCGTCGCCGCGCGACGTGAATCGTATCTGGGTCGGCACCGACGACGGCCTCATTCAGACGACGCGCGACGGCGGGGCGCACTGGCGGAACGTCACGCCTAACGGAATGGAAGCGTGGAGCAAGATCACGCAGATCGACGCCTCGCACTTCGATACCGCCGCCGCGTACGCGTCCGCATCGCGGCTTCGCGTCGACGACCTGCACCCCTACATCTATCGCACGCACGACGGCGGCCACACGTGGCAGGCGATCACGGCCGGCATTCCCGACGACGAGCCGGTGAACGTGGTGCGGGAGGACCCCGTGCGGCGCGGCCTCCTGTACGCCGGCACCGAGCACGCGGTCTACGTGTCGTTCGACGATGGCACGCACTGGCAGTCGCTCCGGTTAGGCATGCCGGTCACGTCGATTCGCGACCTCATCGTGCACGGCAACGACCTCGTGATCGCCACGCACGGCCGCTCGTTCTGGGTGCTCGACGACATCGCCCCGCTTCGCCAGGTGAGCGCCCGCATCGCGGCGTCGCCGGCGTTCCTGTTCGCGCCCGCGCCCGCCTACCGCGTGCGCCGCGACGCGAACACCGATACGCC
Source organism: Gemmatimonadaceae bacterium (assembly GCA_025449955.1). Taxonomy (GTDB): domain Bacteria; phylum Gemmatimonadota; class Gemmatimonadetes; order Gemmatimonadales; family Gemmatimonadaceae; genus JADGGM01. The sequence goes on along the minus strand of JANWIK010000045.1, from coordinate 13,384 downwards.
GCTCCCGCCCGACGAGCCGGCGGCCAAGAATCCGCCCGACGGCGCGATCATCGACTACTGGATCGGCGCCGGCGCGCCGCCTAACGACGTGACGCTGGAGATCCGCGACGCCAAGGGCGCGCTCGTCCGCCGCTTCTCGAGCGCCGACACCGCGCCCGCGCCCGACTCCGAGCTCAACGTGCCTGCCTATTGGGTGAAGCCCTTCGAGCCGCTCTCGGCCGCCGCCGGCATGCACCGCTTCGTGTGGGACCTCCACTATCCGCCGCCGGATGCGCTCGAGCACGACTATCCGATCTCGGCCATCGTGCACGACACGCCGCGCGATCCGTTAGGCGCGGCCGTGGTGCCGGGCCGCTATACCGTACGCCTCGCCGCTGGGGGCCACACCTTCACGGAGCCGCTCGACGTCCGCATGGACCCGCGCGTCGCGACGCCGCCGGCCGCGCTCGCCCGCCAGCTGGCGCTCGCGCTGCGCCTCACCAGCGCCATCCACAAGGACTATGTCGCGCTTGCGGGCGCCCGCGCGCTGCGCAGGCAGTTGGCGTCGCTCGCCAAACGCACCACGGACACCGCGAGCGCCACCGCGAAGGCCGCGGATACGTTGGACGCGAGTCTGGCCGCTCTGGCCGGCGAACGCCGCGGCCGGCGGTCTCCGCCTAACGGAGAGGACCTCGGGCGCGTGAACGGCGACCTGATGACCGTGTTCAACACGATCGAAAGCGCCGACGCGGATCCCACCACGCAAGCCGCGGCCGCCGTCCCCGTTCTCGAGCAACAGGCGGCCGCAACGCTCGCGCGCTGGCACCATGTGCAATCCACGGATGTGCCCGCGCTCAACGCCCGGCTCAAAACGGAAGGGCTGCCGGAGCTGACGCTACCGGCCGATACGACCGCGGATCACTGATCTTTGGCGGCGCGAGCCGCGCGCGCCGCGTCGCGCGCGCGGAGCTCCCGATTCTCGCGAAAGAGCGTGGTGGTGTGCCCGATCACCTGCACCACCTCCGCGCGTGCGGCGCCGGCGAGCTCCGCCGCCGCGTCGCGCGCGACGACGCTCGCGTTCCGTCCGACATGCACCTTCACCAGCTCCCGCGATCGGAACGCGTCCTCGAGCGACTGCACCACGGCCGGCGAGATGCCTGCCGCGCCCACCGACACCGTCGGCTCGAGGTGATTCGCTTGCGCGCGCAGCGCCGCGCGCTCGCGTGAGGAAAGCGCCACCGCCGTCAGTCGCCGGCGGCCGCCGCCGCTTCCTCGACCGGCGCGTCGTTCGTTAGGCCGCGCTCGTGGGCCAACTGCGCGATCCCCTCGTCGATCGTCCGCGAGTGGTGCATCGAGCAGAATTTGGGTCCGCACATCGCGCAGAACTCGGCGCTCTTGAAGTACTCGGCCGGCAGCGTCTCGTCGTGGTACTCGCGCGCCCGCTCCGGATCGAGCGACAGCCGGAACTGCTCGTTCCAGTCGAACGCGTACCGCGCCCGCGACAACGCATCATCGCGATCGCGCGCGCCGGCGCGGCCCCGCGCGATGTCGGCCGAATGTGCCGCGATCTTGTACGCGATCACGCCCTGCCGCACGTCCTCAGCGTTAGGCAGGCCCAGGTGCTCCTTGGGCGTCACGTAGCAGAGCATGTCGGCGCCGTACCACCCGATCATCGCCGCGCCGATCGCGCTCGTGATGTGGTCGTATCCCGGCGCGATGTCCGTCACCAGCGGACCCAGCGTGTAGAACGGCGCCTCGTGACAGACCTCCTTCTGCTTGCGCACGTTCATCTCGATCTCGTGCATCGGGATGTGCCCCGGCCCTTCGACCATCACCTGGACGTCCCGCGCCCACGCCCGCGTGGTGAGCTCGCCCAACGTCTCCAGCTCCGCGAACTGCGCCCGGTCACTCGCATCGTGCACCGACCCCGGCCGCAGCGAGTCGCCTAACGATATGGTCACGTCGTACGCGCGCAGAATCTCGAGCAGGTCGTCATACCGCTCGTATAGCGGATTCTGCTTGCGGTGGTGCATCATCCACACCGCGTGCAGCGACCCGCCGCGGCTCACGATCCCCGTCACGCGTCCGTACACCAACGGCAGGTGCTCGAGCAGAATCCCCGCGTGGATGGTCATGTAGTCCACGCCCTGCTTCGCCTGATGCTCGATCACATCGAGCAGATCGGTCGCCGTCAGCTCCTCGAGCTCCTTTCCCATGAGCACGGCCTGATAGATCGGCACCGTCCCGATCGGCACCGTCGACGCCCCGAGGATCGCCTCACGCACCGCGTCCAAGTCCTTCCCCGTCGACAAATCCATCACGGTGTCCGCGCCGTAGCGAACCGCGAGATGCAATTTCTCCAGCTCTTCATCGATGGAGGATGTGACCGCCGAATTCCCAATGTTCGCGTTGATCTTCACGCTCGCAACCTTCCCAATCGCCATCGGCTCGAGCTTGCCCGCCAGATGCCGCACGTTCGCCGGGATGATGAGCCGCCCGCGCGCCACCTCGCTCCGCACCACCTCCGCCTCGAGTCTCTCACGCCGCGCCACCACCCGCATTGCGTCCGTGATCTCGCCCGCTCGCGCGGCGCTCATCTGCGTGCTGTATGCACTCATTTCAGGCTCCGTTACGTCGGATTTCTGGAACTTAGATCGCCCCCAAATTCCGGGAAGCGCCCCCACGCCCTACGCCCTACGCTCGCCCTTCTACGCTCGCCCTTCTACGCTCGCCCTTCTACGCTCCGCCCTTCACCTTTCCCTCTTCCCCCCTTCCCCCCGGCGACGCCTGTCGCCGCTTCCCCGCTCCTAGTAGCTCTCCCACGCAAACCCACTCATCACATAACTCAATCTCTTCTTCGCGAGATCGAGCCTCAACAACACCGTCCCCCCCGTCAACTCTCCCCGCCCGATCGCCGCTACGTCATCCACTTTGTCCCCGTCCACGTCCAGCGCACGAATCGCATCGTGCACGCGGAAGCGTACATCCGCGACGTGCAACGGCACCACCTTCCCAGTTGTGTCGAGCAGCACCGCAAACTCGCGAGTGTAGCGATTCACGTCCGCCGCGGCGTTCGCAAACAGCAACACGTGCGCCGCGCCGAAGCATCCATAGATCTGCGACGACGTCAGCTTGCGCCCCTTGAGGATGTCGGGCGGCAAACGCGCCGTGTCACCCTGCAAGATGAGCATGAGCGAGTCCCGCACCGCCGCCGCGCGCGCCAACATCGTCGAGTCCGGCGGCTGGCGATAGGCACAACTGTCGACTGTCGCCACAACGGCACTGTCCGGATGCGCCGCCGAGCTGTCCGTGTGCACGGTCGAGCTGTCCGTCCGCGCCGTCGAGGTGTCACCGCGCACCACGGCGCTGTCCTCGTGCACCGCCAGCGCCACCAGCACCACCTTCTCCCGCGCCAAACTGTCTACGTTAGGCGGGACATCCAGCTTGGCGACGATGCGTCCGTTCCACTGGCCGAACCCCGTCACTACCGCATCGCTCGTCCCCCACGGGCCGTGCAGCAGATAATGGTCGCCCACTCTTACCGGCGACAATTGCTGCACCGCCTGCTCGTACGCGGCAAGTCGCGCGTTGCCTTTGAGCTTGGCGTCGACACGTCCGATGTCCATCAACACATGCTTCGCGCGCGACGCCGCGACGAACGTCGTTTGAAACGTCGCCAGAAACGTCATCTCGTTGGCGATCGAATCGGCGAGCGGCGGCAGTTGACCGATCTGTTCGATTCCCGCGCTGCGAACGCGCGCCGTGTCTTGCACGTGCACGGTTGCGGTCGCGTTCTGTCCCGCGGTATCGGCGCCTGTGTCGCTCGACAGCGTGTCGGCGAACGTCGTGCTCTCGACTGCCGTCGGCGCCGGCTTGGTCTTGGCCTCGGGTTTCTTCTCCTGTCCTCCACACGCGGCCGCGACAAACACGCCCAAGCTCATTGCGAGCCGGACGCACTGCAGGCGACGCGTGCTGTGTGGAGTTCCGGTTACGGTCAAGACAGCGACGAAGGCCGACTCAAGGGGAGAAAAAGCGCGCCGTGGCGCTCGATGCATGGAAAATGCGGGCAGACGCCACGAAGCTCAACGCCACCGCCCCGCAATTCAGTACCCCCACGCCGGGAATGTTGCCAGGCCGTCCAATCGAGCGTTAATACGATGCGGACTGCCCGCTCCTGATGCGTCGGGAACCGGACCTCTGGGCGACGTTGCCTGGCCGGTTGAACGCGGACACCGCTGCCCCGCCGATGGGTCCGCCGTGACGTGGCCGGTGCGCTTTTCCGTGTGACTCCGCCATCCTTCGTGGGTATACCTGGACGCGTGAGCATCACGCTAAAATCGTTGAACACGTAGACTGCCGACTTGGAGATTTACCGATGCCGTTTCTTGAGCTCGAAGGAATGCCCGACCTCGAGGACAATCCGCGCGAGCTGAATGGGGAGCTCGTCGTCGGGAGCGGCTCGCAGGCCACTTGGCGCCTTCCCGGCCGCGACCTCGCCGCACGGCACTTCCGCGTGCAAACCCAGTCGGACGGCGCCCGCGTCGTTCCGGCGTCGGCGCAAAACATCGTCGTCCTCAACGACGCGCAGGCGCCTACCGATGGCGCCACACTCAGCTCCGGCGACGTCATCGCCGCGGGGTCGGCTCGTTTCGTGTTCCTCGAGGACAAAAGCTCGCCACGCCCCGAGCCCCTGGGTGAAGCGTCCCCGTCGTACCTCGTCGACTCGACCGCGCGCCGGGGCTACTCGCTCCGCAAACGCGTCGTCCAGATAGGACGCGAGATCGGTTGCAGCATTGTACTCAAGGATCCCACGGTGTCGCGCTTCCATTCCGACGTGAAATCGGAAGGCGGCCAGTTCGTGATCTACTCGATGGGCTCCACCGGCACACGCGTCAACGACGCACCGGTGAGCACGCCGCGCATGCTCGTCGAGGGCGACCGTATCACTATTGGCGATACGACGTTCACCTTCACCCGACGCGCGCTCCCGTCGGGAATCAGCCTGGTGCAGTTCGAGGATCACGCCGACGACTCGTTCAGCCGCCGAAATACCGTGCTGCTCGATCGTGTGGTCACCAGCGAGTCGCGGAAGTACACGCGCGGCACCAAACGCCCCCGTAACCCGCTCGTCCCGTGGTTGATCGGCCTGGGCGCCGTAGTGGTCTTGCTCGTCGCCTTCATGGCTCTCAAGCGCTAGAGAACACGAGCTAAGACCCTCGACATCAAGCAGTTACAATTCAGACCAAAATTGCCACATTATCTTGACAATCCCGAGCGATTCACTTAGGATTGCAAGACCAGTGTGGAGCTGATGTCGTGCTGCATAACGACCTACAACTCGCCGCCGGCGGACCCAAAGGGACGCGGGCAGCAATTCTCATCGAGCTCAAACGGGCGCCGGCCGCGGCGCGCCGCCTTACGGCGGCCGATCTCGCGGCGCGGCTCGACGTGTCGCTCAATGCGGTGCGCCATCATCTCAAGGAGCTCGAGTCCGAACAGTTAGTCGAGTACGATCGCGAGCGCCGCGGGGTCGGCGCGCCCGCGTTCGCCTATCGCCTTACGGAGCGCGGCGAAGCGCTCTTTCCGCGCCGGTACGAAGGGACGCTGCTGCAGCTGCTCGACCAAGTCGCGCAGCGCGACGGACGCGACGCAGCGGTCGCGATGCTCGAATCACAGTTCGACACCATCGCCGATCGCCTCGAGCCGGCGCTCACCAATGCGCCGCCCGAAGCGCGCTTGGAGCTCGTGACGCGCGCGATGGCTAACGAAGGCTTCATGACCGAGTGGCGCCAGACGCCCGACTCGGCGGACGTGGTCTCGCACAACTGCGCCTTACTGGCGGTGGCCGAGCGGTTTCCGGAATTGTGCGACGCCGAACGTCGGTTTTTGTCGCGAACGCTCGATGCATCATCGGTGGATCGCGTGTCGCACATCCTCGAAGGGTGCGGCGCGTGCGGATATACCGTGCGCTTCCGGCAGGGCAGCGCCGTGACGACCAAGGAGACGTGATGAGCAGCTCGATCGAGAATCTGGTCAATCGCGAATACAAGTTCGGGTTCGTCACCGACATCGAGGCGGACACCATTCCGGCCGGCCTCGGCGAGGACACCGTCCGCGCGATTTCGGCCAAGAAGCACGAGCCGGCTTGGCTGCTCGACTGGCGGCTCAAGGCGCTTCGCCGCTGGACCACGATGAAGGAGCCGCATTGGGGCAACGTCCGGTACGAGCCCATCGACTACCAGGACCAGGTCTACTATTCGGCGCCGCGCACGGCCAAGCCGTTAGGCAGCATGGACGATGTGGATCCCAAGCTCCGCGAGGCGTACGACAAACTCGGCATCCCGCTCAAAGAGCAGCAGGTCCTGGCGGGCGTCGCCGTGGACGCGGTGTTCGACAGCGTGTCCGTGGGCACGACGTACCGCGAGCAGCTGGCCAAGTTAGGCATCATCTTCTGCTCGTTGGGCGAGGCGGTGCGCGAGCATCCGGATCTCGTGCGCAAGTACCTGGGTACCGTCGTGCCTTACAGCGACAACTTCTACGCGTCGCTCAATTCGGCGGTGTTCTCCGACGGCTCGTTCGTGTACGTGCCGCCCGGCGTCCGCTGCCCCATGGAGCTGTCCACGTACTTCCGCATCAACGCGGCCAACACGGGACAGTTCGAGCGCACGCTCATCATCGCCGACACAGGCGCGTACGTGAGCTATCTCGAGGGCTGCACGGCGCCCAAGCGTGCCACGAACCAGTTGCACGCGGCCGTCGTCGAGTTGATCGCGCTCGAGAACGCCACCGTGAAGTATTCCACGGTGCAGAACTGGTACGCGGGCGATGAAGAGGGACGCGGCGGCATCTTCAATTTCGTCACCAAGCGCGGCAAGTGCGCCGGCGCCAACTCCAAGATTTCCTGGACGCAGGTCGAGACCGGATCGGCCATCACGTGGAAGTATCCGAGCGTGATTTTGCAGGGCGACAACTCGGTGGGTGAGTTCTACTCGGTCGCCGTCGTGAATCATCACCAGCAAGCGGACACCGGCACCAAGATGCTGCACCTGGGGCGCAACACGCGCTCGAACATTGTGTCCAAGGGCATTTCGGCCGGACAGGGCAACAACAGCTATCGCGGACGCGTCTTCGTTGGCCCCAAAGCCGCCGGCGCGCGCAACTATACGCAATGCGACTCGATGCTCATCGGCAACCGCTGTGGCGCGCACACGTTCCCGTACATCGAGGTCGGCAACGACACGGCGCAGGTGGAGCACGAGGCGTCCACGTCGAAGATCGGCGAGGACCAGATCTTCTACTTGCAGCAGCGCGGCATCTCCAAGGAGAACGCGGTCTCGATGATCGTCGCCGGATTCTGCAAGGACGTGTTCAAGGAGCTGCCCATGGAGTTCGCGCTCGAGGCGCAGCAGCTCCTCGGTATCACGCTCGAAGGAAGTGTCGGTTAGGCACCGCGCATTCGCGGTCACATCACCCGGGGAACGGACATCGTGCTCGATATTCGTGATTTGCAGGCCAAGGTCGGCGGCGGGAACGACATTCTGAAGGGCATCAACCTCGCCGTGAAGGCAGGCGAGATACACGCGGTCATGGGACCGAACGGCTCGGGCAAGAGCACCCTCGCGCAGGTGCTGGCCGGCAACCCGGCCTACGAGGTGACGGGCGGCAGCGCCACGTTCGACGGCCGCGACCTGTTCGGCATGCAGCCCGAGGAGCGCGCGCAGGCCGGATTGTTCATGGCATTTCAGTATCCGGTCGAGATCCCCGGAGTGTCCAACGCGTACTTCCTGCGCTCGGCATACAACGAGATCCGGAAAGCGCACGGCGAAGAGGAAGTCGATCCGCTGGAGTTTCTCGACATCATGGAGCGGAATCTCGCGTTGGTCGACATGGATCAGTCCATGCTCCAGCGCAGCGTGAACGCCGGCTTTTCGGGCGGCGAGAAGAAGCGCAACGAGATTCTGCAGATGGCCGTGCTCCGGCCGCGCCTCGCGATTCTCGACGAGACCGACTCCGGCCTCGACATCGATGCCTTACGCATCGTCGCCGAGGGCGTGAACAAACTACGGCGCCCCGACAACGCGACCATCGTCGTCACGCACTATCAGCGGCTGCTCAATCACATCGTGCCCGACTTCGTGCACGTGTTGTCGGCGGGTCGCATCGTGAAGTCCGGCGGCAAGGAGCTGGCGCTCGAGCTCGAGGAGAAAGGCTACGACTGGCTCGAGACACCGGCGGAGGCAGTAGCGTGACCGCTCCCGTGTTGCTGCGCGACTTCGAGACGTTCGCGGCGAACGGCGGCGGCAGCGGACCCTCGTGGTTGCTGCCGTTGAGACGCCAAGCCATCGATCGCTTCGCGGCGCTCGGCTTCCCGACGCCCAAGAACGAAGACTGGCACTTCACGAGCGTCGTGCCCATCGCCGAAGGCTCGTTCCGAGCCGTGCCCGATGCCCCGGCGCGTTCCGTTAGGCTTGGACGCGCGGACGTCGAGGCGTTCACGTTCGGCCGGCCCGACTGGATCCGGCTCGTGTTCGTCAACGGCCGCTTCGATGCGTCGCTCTCGGGCGGCGCAACGCCGCCCACGGGTGTGACCGTGACCGATCTCGCCACGGCGTGGCACGAGCAACCCGACGTGCTCGAGCGCTACGTGGGCACCGTGGCCGACTTCCAGCGCACGGCGTTCACGGCGCTCAACACCGCGTTCATGCACGACGGCGCCGCGATCCAGATCGCGCCGAACGTCGAGCTCGAGACGCCGGTGCACCTGGTGTTCGTGTCCACGCCCGAGGCCGCGGGAACGGCGTCGCACGTGCGGACGCTCGTCGTGGCCGGCCACCAGTCCAAGGCAACGGTGATCGAGAGTTACGTGTCGTTAGGCGGCGCCAAGGGCTACTTCACCAACGCGGTCACCGAAGCCGTGCTGGGCGACGGCGCGACGCTGACGCACGTGAAGCTGCAGACCGAGAGCGAGCAGGCATTCCACGTCGGCACGCTGCAGGCGCACCAGGGTCGCGACAGCCATCTCGTGTCGTTTTCGTACGCTGCCGGCGGCGAGCTCGCGCGCACCAACGTGTACACGCGGCTCGCCGGCGAAGGCTGCGGTGCCACGCTCCACGGCCTGTATCTGTTGGATGGCCAGCAACACGTCGACCAGCAGACGCGCATCGAGCACGCCAGCCCGAACACGTTCAGCCGCGAAGTCTACAAGGGCGTTCTGGATGGGTCGTCGCACGGCGTGTTCAACGGGCAGGTGTACGTTAGGCCCGAGGCGCAGAAGACCGACGGCAAGCAGGAGAACAACAACCTGCTGCTGTCGGCGCAGGCGCGCGTGGATACCAAGCCGCAGCTCGAGATTTTCGCCGACGACGTGAAGTGCACGCACGGCGCTACCGTTGGGCGCCTGGATGAGCTCGCGCTCTTCTACATGAAGAGCCGCGGCATCGGCGCCGAGCAGGCGCGGAAGCTGCTCACGTATGCGTTCGCGGCTGGCGTGATCGAGGCCGTGGGCGTGCCGGAAGTCCGCGCCGAGCTCGAAGCGCTCACACTGCGGCGCTTCACGGGGGCGCTCGCGGGGTCGTGAGCTCGCCGAAACCGGCGCTCGAGCGCGTCGCCGCGGTGCACGATGTGCCGCCCGGCTCGCTCAAAGGTGTGACGCTGTCGAACGGCGACAAGGTCTGCCTGGTAAACGCCGACGGCGAGATCCGAGCGTTAGGCAATGTCTGCACGCATCAGGAGTTCGCGATGTCCGACGGCGCGCTGATTCCCGGCGGCCTTATCGAATGCGCATGGCACGGCGCCCGGTTCGACTGCCGGAGCGGCGCGGTGAAGCGATTCCCCGCCACCGAACCGCTGCCCGTGTACGATGTCCGCGTGGAGCACGACGAAATTTGGGTCGGAGGCCGCGTCCGATGATGAGCGCACTGTCCCGTTCCGACTTTCCGCTCCTTGCCGCGTCGCCGCGTCTCGTCTATCTCGACTCGGCCGCCACGACGCAGAAGCCGCGCGCCGTCCTCGATGCGATCCGCGATTTCTACGAGAGTGACAACGCCAATCCGCATCGCGGCGCGTACGCGCTCTCGGTGCGAGCCACGCAGCGGTACCACGATGCGCGCGCGCGCGTCGCCAAATTTCTCGGCGTGAGCGACACCGACTGTCTCATTTTCACGCGCGGCACCACCGAATCGCTCAATCTCGTGGCCGCGTCGTGGGGGCGCGCCAACGTTCGGGCGGGCGATGAGATCGTCGTTACCGGCGCCGAGCACCATGCGAACTTCGTCCCGTGGCAGCAGTTGGCCATCGAGACGGGTGCGCGTTTCCGCATCTGTGAGCTGACTGCCGACGGCGCGATCGATCTCGACCGGCTGCGCGCGATGCTCGGGAGCAAGACCAAGGTCGTGGCGTTCGCGCACGTGTCCAACGTGTTAGGCACGATCGCGCCGGTCCGCGAGATCGTCGAGCTCGCGCACGGCGTGGGGGCGATCGCGGTATGCGACGGCGCGCAGGCGGCGCCCCATCTCACGGTGCGGTTCGATGCGTCCGGGGTCGACTTCTTCGCGGCGAGCGGCCACAAGATGCTCGGGCCCATGGGCATCGGCGTGCTGGCCGGCCGGCGTGCGTTGCTGGACGCGATGCCGCCGTTTCTCACCGGCGGCGACATGATCGAGTTCGTGGAAGACGAGCACAGCACGTGGAACCGGCTGCCGCACAAGTTCGAGGCTGGCACGCCTAACGCAGCGGGCGCGGTGGGTCTGGCCGCGGCCGTCGGCGTGCTGGAGCGCGTGGGCATGGACGCCGTACGGGCGCACGAGCTCGCACTCGTCGGCGCCGCCTATCGACGGCTGGCGGCCATCGACGGCGTTCGGATCTACGGCCCGGGCCCCGAGGATCGCAGCGGTGTGCTCAGCTTCAACGTAGGAGATGTGCACCCTCACGACCTGGCGACCATCTTGGACTCGCACCACGTCTGCATTCGGGCCGGACATCACTGCGCGCAGCCGCTCATGCGGCGGCTGGGCGTGAGTGCCACCGCGCGCGCATCCTTCTACGTCTACAACGACGACGCGGACATCGACGCGCTGGTGAACGGCGTGATGGCCGCACGGGAGATGTTCAGTCGTGTCGGCGCCTGACGACCGGAATCGCGCGCCCAACGCGCCGGATGCGCAACAGGCGAACGTCGCGGCGCTGTATCAGGAGCTGATCCTCGATCATTACCGGCGCCCACGCAACCGCGGCAAGCTCGAGAGCCCCGACGTCGCGCTGCGCAAGAAGAATCCGCTCTGCGGCGACGTGATCGACCTGCAAGTGCAGTTCGACGGCGACACCGTGCGCGACGTCCGGTTCACCGGCGAGGGATGCGCCATCTCGCAAGCCGCGGCGTCGATGCTCACGCAGCGGCTCAAAGGCAAGTCGAGCGCCGACGCCGCGCAGATTCTCGACCGCTTCACACGGATGGTGCACGGCGAAGAAGGCGCCGCCGACGAGTCGCTCGGCGACCTGCGCGCGCTGTCTGGCGTGTCGCGGCTGCCGGTGCGGCATCCGTGCGCGCTGCTGGCGTCGGACGCGCTCGCGGAAGCCTTGGCGTCGCGCCGTTAGGAACCGTGCTCCTCGAGTTGCTCCTCGCCGCATCCACGGTTCTGCCGCAGTCCGGCACCGTGCGCACGGATGCGTTGTGGTCGGCGGCGTTGGGCGTCACCAAACACTACCTGGTCTACCTGCCGCCCTCGTACGCGACGAACACGTCGCGCCGCTATCCCGTGGCGTACTACCTCCACGGCTATGGCGGCGACGAGACCAACTGGGTTCAGTTAGGCCACCTGGACGCGGCGATGGATTCGCTGATCGCCGCCGGCGGCCCCGAGATGATCGTCGTGATGCCGGATGGCGACAACAGCTGGTACACGACGTGGAATTCGATGGGCGACTACACGGCCTGCAAGCGGGACACGACGCGGAAGGAGCCGGCGTCGCAGTTCTGCGTGCCGTGGCCGCACTACGACGATTACGTCGCGCGCGATCTCGTCCATCACGTGGACTCTGTGTATCGCACGACACCCGATCGTGCGCATCGGGCGATCGCGGGCTTGAGTATGGGCGGATACGGCGCGGTCGAGCTGGCCCTGCAGTATCCCGACGTGTGGCGCGCCGCGGCGAGCCATTCGGGAACGCTGCAGCTGATGTACGCCGGGCCACACCCCTACGCGGGGCAGGATGTGTACGCGACCGACATCGACCAGCTCGAGAAGTCGTCCGGGCCCGTCTGGCCGTCACTGCACGAAGCGTTAGGCAACGACACGACGGCGTGGCGATCGCGCGACCCGCTCACGCGTGTCGAGCGGCTGAAGGCGACGCGCCCGGCCATGATGCCCGCACTCTACTTCGACGTCGGGCAGGACGATCCATTTGTCGACCAGAATCGCGCGTTCGACGCCGGACTGTCGGCGCTGCGCGTGCCACACGAGTACCACGAGTACCCGGGCACGCACAATTGGGAGTACTGGAGCCGGCACGTGGGACAGAGCCTCGCGTGGATCGGGGCGCAGTTCAAAGACGGCCAATAGTCCCTCGCCGCGGCCGGCGCTCACCACAGGAATGGAACCAGCCGCTTCGTTCGCGACTGATAGGGCGGATATGCGTCAGGAAACAGCTCGAGCATGATCCGCTCTTCCTTGCCCACCCGGAAGAGGAACACCGTCGTCGCATAGATGAAGATGCAGAGGCCGATAATGGATCCAGTGAGCGCGGTGCCTAACGCAGCCAGGATGATGCCGGTGTAGATGGGGTGTCGAATGGCGGCGTACGGCCCGCCGGTGACCAGCTCGTGTTCCTCCTTCCGGGCGGGCACCGGGCTCCAATTCCGACCAAGATACAATCGGGCCCAGATTGCCACGGCGACGCCGATCGCCGTGAGCACGGCGCCGATCCACGCCAGCGACAGCGATGGCAAGAACAGCGACGCGCGATTGAAGAACAGGTTCGTATGTAATACCCGGTGACGCGCCGATCGAACGACGAGGATGACGACGATCATCACGACGAGAATGCGCACCTGGTACGCCCTCGCCGATCGGCCGCCTCGCACGTCACGTTTCACGAAGAACGAGAGGCCGATCCAGACGACGAGGAAGGAGATCCAGCTCGTGATGATGACGGCGGCGGGAGTGATCATGTGTTGCGAAGCGTCGCTGGAAAGCGAAAGCGGCTGACCGAACCCGACACGTTAGGGCCTCTTAGACTCGTAGGGCAGATACACACCCGTTAGGCATGGAACCAGTCGAGAACGCGCCGAGCGCGAAACGTTATCCAACGATTCGGTGCGCCGACGGCACCCGTGAACTCCTCGTGCAGCGTGTTGGGATGCCGCACGTCGAGTAGCCAACGTCCGTCGGCCTGCCGGCGCTCACGTACG
>JANWIK010000044.1 GCA_025449955.1 Gemmatimonadaceae bacterium | reverse complement strand
CTCTCGCACCATCACATCGCACACGCGTGTGAGCAAGCGCTTGCCCAGCGCACCACCGGGGTGCAGTCGCGCGAAATCCTCGCGGCCGAACCCCTTCCGTTCGAGCAGCGTGACCGCCAGCGCATCGCCCATGACCAGCGCCGCCGTGGTGCTGGTCGTCGGCGCGAGGTCGTGCGGACAGGCTTCTTCGTTCACCCACGTGTCGAGCGCCACGTCCGCGTGACGGCTCAGCGTCGAGTCGTGCGCGCCGATGATGGCGATGATGCTTACGCCTAACCGTCGCAGTTGTTCCAAGAGCGGGAACAGCTCGGCGGTCTCGCCGCTCTTGGAAATGAGGATGGCGACGTCGGACGGGCCCACGAGGCCGAGGTCGCCGTGCACGCTTTCCACCGGGTGGAGAAACGTGGCCGGCGTGCCCGTGGACGTGAGCGTCGCGGCGATCTTGCGTCCGATGAGTCCCGATTTCCCGACACCGGTGACGATCACGCGTCCGTTGCACGCGGCGAGCAAATCGATGGCGGCCGCGAACGGCGCGCCCAAGCTGCGCTCGATGTCCTGGAGCGCTTCGCGTTCCATGCGGAACACGCGCCGTCCGCGTTCGACGACGTCGGTGTTCACAGCGTGGCCTCGAGCGGGAGCTCGGCGCGCGCCGCCAGATAGAGATCCAGGGCGCGTTGCCACTCGCCGCGCGCGCGGAGGAGGAGCTCGGCGAATTCGCGCACCGCGCCGCGTCCACCGGCGCGCTCCAGGTGCACCGCGCACGTGTCACGAATGGTCGGCACGGCATTCCCGACCGCGACCGGCAGCGCGACCTCGCGCAGAATCGGAAGGTCGGGAATGTCGTCGCCGACGAACGCCGTTTCCTGCGCCGTGACCCCGTGACGTTCGAGCACGCGGCGGAGCGCCGGGAGCTTGCGTGCTAACGCATCCTGCGCGACGTCGTCCATGCGCAGCTCCTTGCCGCGCAGGCGCACGCTCTCCGACACGCGGCCGGTGATGATCACCACCTTGAGGCCGACGTGACGCATGAGCTCGATGCCCAAGCCGTCCTGCACGTCGTAGCGTTTGAACTCCATGGTCGCGCCCGCCACGTCGCCCAGGTAAAGGCCGCCGTCGGTGAGCACGCCATCGACGTCGAGGCCGACGAGCTTGATGCGCCGCGCGAGCGCGGGATCGATTACGGGCGGCACGTGTCCCACACCTGCATGAGCTGCGTGACTAACGCATCGAGCTCCGAGAGCGGGAGCATGTTGGGACCATCGCTCGGCGCGTGATCGGGATCCGGGTGCGTCTCGAGGAACACGCCGTTGGCGCCCGCGGCCACGGCCGCCCGTGCCAACGCCGGGATGTGCTCGCGCGCGCCGCCGCTCGCGCCGGCCTCGCCCTTCCCCGGCTGCTGGACGCTGTGCGTCGCATCGAAGATCACCGGCGCGGAGCACGCCGCGGCGAGCCGCGAGAACGAGCGCATGTCGACCACGAGATCGCCGTAGCCGAAGAACGTGCCGCGCTCGGTGATCGCGATTTCCGGTCGCCTAACGCCGGCGCGCCGCACCTTGTCCGCGGCGCCGCGCATCCCCTCGGGGTGCATCCACTGCCCTTTCTTGATGTTCACCGGCTTGCCGGTGGCGCCGGCGGCGACGAGCAGGTCGGTTTGGCGGCAGAGGAAGGCCGGGATCTGCAGCACGTCCACGATCTCCGCCGCCGGCGCGCACTGCTCGGGCGCGTGCACGTCCGTTAGGATGGGCAGGCCCGTCCGCTCGCGCACGCGCTCGAGCGCCTTGAGGCCGTCATCGAGACCGGGCCCGCGGTGCGCAGTGCGATTCGAGCGGTTCGCTTTGTCGAAGCTCGCCTTGTAGATCACGCCGCCGGGCACGCGCTCGGCGAGAGTGGCGAGATGGTCGGCCACGCGAAAGTTCAATTCGTCCGATTCCACCACGCACGGGCCGGCGATGAGAAAGAACCGGTCGGCGGGAAAGCGTTGCGTCACGTCGCCGCTCAGGTGGACGTCGCAGCGCGTGCGCCCCGTGTGGCATCGCGCGCGTCGCCGCGCACGCGCTTGGATTGCAGCGCCGCGCCCACGAAGCCGGCGAACAGCGGGTGCGGGCGCGTCGGCCGCGACTTGAGCTCGGGGTGGAACTGGCACCCCACGAACCACGGATGATCGGGCAGCTCGATAATCTCGACTAACGATCCGTCGGGCGAGAGCCCGCTGAAGCGCACGCCGTGCTTCTCGAACAGGTCGCGATACGCGTTCGAAAACTCGTACCGGTGCCGGTGCCGCTCGCTGATGTCCGATGCGTTGTACGTCTCGGCGACAAGCGAACCGGGTTTCAAGCGGCAGGGATACGCGCCTAACCGCATCGTGCCGCCCATGTCGGTGATGTGCTGTTGCGATTCCATGAGCGAGATCACCGGATCGGCGCATTCGGGCGCGAACTCGCTCGAGTGCGAGTCGTCCAGGTTGCACTTGTGGCGCGCGAACTCGATGACGGCCACCTGCATGCCCAGGCAGATGCCGAAGAACGGCAGCCCGCGCTCGCGCACCCAGCGAATCGCTTCCACCATGCCTTCCACGCCGCGCACGCCGAATCCACCCGGTACGAGGAGTCCGTGCACCGGGCCTAACAATTCGGCCGCGCGCTCGGCGGAGGTGAAGAGGTCGCTCGAGATCCATCGGATGTCGACGCCGACGTCGTTGGCGATGCCGCCGTGGATGAGCGCTTCCTGGACGCTCTTGTAGCTGTCGACGAGATCGGTGTACTTGCCCACGACCGCGATCCGCACGCGCTCGCTCGGCGCCGTGACGCGTCCCACCATCTGGCGCCACGCCGAGAGGTCCGGCGCGCGTCCGCCTAACCCAAGCCGCGACACCACGCGGTCGTCGAGTCCCTGCTCGGCGAACGAGAGCGGGATCTCGTAGATGGTGGGCACGTCGCGGCTCTCGATGACCGAGCCGAAATCCACGTTGCAAAAGAGCGCGATCTTGCGCTTCACGTCTTCCGACAACGGACGCTCGGCGCGGCAGATGAGGATGTCGGGCTGGATTCCGATTTCCATGAGCTCGCGCACCGAATGCTGCGTCGGTTTCGTCTTCACTTCGCCGGCCGCACTGATGAACGGGACTAACGTGAGATGCATGAACAGCGCGTTCTCGCGGCCGATCTCATGGCGGAATTGGCGGATCGCCTCGAGGAACGGCAGCGATTCGATGTCGCCGACCGTGCCGCCGATCTCGACGATCACGACATCGTTGTCGGGCGCGATGCGCTTCATCGCCGCCTTGATCTCGTCGGTGATGTGCGGGATCACCTGGACCGTGGAGCCCAGGTATTCGCCGCGGCGTTCCTTGCTGATCACATTCAGGTACACGCGACCGGTGGTCACGTTGTTGGACTGCGAGAGCGCGCGGTCGATGAAACGCTCGTAGTGGCCCAAATCGAGATCGGTTTCCGCGCCGTCGTCGGTGACGTACACCTCGCCGTGTTGGAACGGCGACATGGTGCCCGGGTCGACGTTGATGTACGGATCGAACTTCATCATGGTGACGCGAAGTCCGCGTTCCACGAGTAGGCGGCCGAGCGATGCGGCAGCGATGCCTTTCCCGAGGGAGGAGACCACGCCCCCGGTCACGAAGATGTACTTCGTCGTGTGCTGCGGTGCATTCGATGGCATTTACCGGTGCCTCGCGCTCAGGTCAGTCCAACGTGCGTTCGCTCGTTCCAGATCGGCTTCGGTGTCGATGCCCGGCTCGTTAGGCACATGGACGAGGGCGACGCCCATGGCCATGCCGGCCGCGAGCGGCCGGAGTTG
The DNA here is from genome assembly GCA_025449955.1 of Gemmatimonadaceae bacterium. Classification (GTDB taxonomy): domain Bacteria; phylum Gemmatimonadota; class Gemmatimonadetes; order Gemmatimonadales; family Gemmatimonadaceae; genus JADGGM01. The sequence goes on along the minus strand of JANWIK010000044.1, from coordinate 7,888 downwards.
CTCCAACCGCTCGATGCGTTCGAGCGGATGCGGCGGCAGCGCGACCCACTGCGCGAGCGCCACCGGGGTGTACGCGTACACGCCTAAATGACGTCTGATCATGCCGTGTGCGACGTGCTGCATGTCGTCGCCGTTGGTGCCTGCGACGCGCTCGCGTGCGAACGGAATTGCCGCTCGGGAAAAGTACAATGCGCGCCCGTCGTCGGCACACACCACTTTGACGACGCTGGGTTGGTCGAGGATTGCGGGTTCGTCGCGGACAGCCACTGTTCCGAGTGGGAAGCCGCGATCGCGGACCATGGCCACGGCGCCGGCAAGGGCTTGTTCGGCGACGAAGGGCTCATCGCCCTGCACGTTCAGAATCACATCGTACTGCTGTGCGGCGAGCTCGGGGCGTGCAGCAATTTCGGCGACGCGGTCGGTGCCCGACGGGTGATTCTCATTCGTCAGCACACACTCGGCGCCGGCTTCACGTGCGGCGGCAACGACGTCGGGATGATCGGTGGCAATGACGCATCGGTCGGCGACGCGGAGGTCCTGGACGCGTTGCCAGACGCGGACGACGAGCGGAGTACCGCCGAGGAGGCGGAGCGGCTTGCGGTGGAGCCGTGTGGCGCCGAGTCGGGCGGGGATCACCGCGAGGGTGGTCACGGTCGCTCGGAGGGAGCGGGGCGCAACGCAAGATTCACGCCATGCAATATATTCTGTGATGATGCAAGAAGCCAGGCTTCCAGAGGTCGATTCTTCGGCATTTCTCGCGCGGCTTCCTGGTCGTTCATTCGAACCGGTGACGCTCGAGGAGTCGGGCGCGGCGACGTGCGGTGCCCTGCTCCGTCCGGCGACACGGCTTATCTCAAGGTTGCGCCGATTGCCGCGCCGGCAAGCGCGCGGGCGACGTGCTCCACGAGCTCCTCGCCGCCGCGCCGATCGAGGAGGACCTGGTGTTGACGCACGGCGATTTCTGCCTGCCTAACGTCATCATCCGGCCGCACGCCGCGGGCGCGCCGCGCGTGGCCGGGCTCGTGGACTGCGGCCGAGCGGGCGTCGCCGACCGGTATCAGGACATCGCGCTCGGCCTGCGCAGCATCGCCTACAACTTCGGCGGCGGCGCCGTTCCGGCGTTCCTGGAGGCGTACGGGCTCCGGCGCGTCGACCAGGCCGAGGTCGACTTCATCTGGCTGCTCGACGAGTTCTTCTGAGCGGCAGCGTTAGGCGTGGCTAGAGGCGGAATTGTCCGTCCGCGACCCCGCGCAGGATCAGGGTTGCGGTGTCGGCAGCCGACAGCGCGTCATCGCACACGATGTGTCTGGGCACCTGATCGAACTCTCGGTACATCTCGCTGTAGGGCGAGTAATCGGCGATACTCCCGTCGGCGCGCGTTTTCGCGCGCTCGGCACAGATGCGCTCCGGCGGGCGCAATACGACGAGGTCGAGCGGTACGTCGCGCATGGCGGCGATCTTCCGCACCGTGTCGAGGAACCACGGCGGAATCGAGAAGTCGAGAACGACCTGCGCGCCGCCGGTCGCGAACGGGATCGCCGCGGCGGTCATCGCCGACATGATGGTGCGGAATCGCTTGTGCGTTGGGCCGGCGGCACCTTGGACATAGAACGACCAGAACACGTCGCCCTCGAGGTAGACCACGTCGCCCGTCAACAGTCGAACGAGCTCGCGAGCCACGGTGGTCTTGCCGGCGCCGACGGGTCCCGAGAGAATAAGAATTGGCGTCGCCATCGGGCGAACTTAGCGGCCGACCACGAGGAGTCCAGCTGTACAGGCGCGCGGCCCAAGCCGCGGCGGGAGCATTAGCACACATGGCCAACCGAACGTCGCGTGTCAGCGCCAAGGCGGCTCGTCCGGCGAGCAACGGATCCATACCGACGGCGGAGCTCATCCTCGAGCCGTGGCGCACGAGCTGCCGCATCACGCGGCTGCTCGTGAGCAGCCTGCCGGCCACGATCTGGGCCGAGCCGGTGCCCGGTTTGCCGCGGCGCACGGTGCGCATGGTGGCCGCCCACCTCCACAACTCGCGCAGCGGCTGGATCAACACGCTCGGCGTTCCGTTAGGCATTCCGCGGCCGCCGCGCGTGAGCCCGTTCACGGCGACGCGCCGGGAAGTGCTGGCCGCCCTGCCGGCGAGCGAGCAAGGCATCGAGGACATCTTGCGCGCCGGCCTGAGCGCCGGTGGCAGCGTGCCGGCCACGCGCAAGTACGTGTGGCGCAACCTGCCGCTCGACGTCGGACACGTGCTGTCGTACTTCGTCGCCCACGAAGGCCACCATCGCGGGCAGCTGGTGCTGGTGGCCCGTCAGTTAGGCGCGCGATTGCCGCGTGAGGTGACCGACAAGCTCTGGTGGTGGCAGCCGCCCAAGCCCCGCTAGGCGCGGCTAGTGAACCGCGTCTGATGTTCTGATCGCAGAAGAGTGGGAAGCGGGAAGCGCTCGCTCACGCTCGCTGCGGAAAGCGCTGCGCTGGGGGAAGGCGGCGGCCACGCCGCCTGAGGCAGTGGAACAACATCAATGGTCCGCGCGACGGGAGCGCCCCGCGCGGGGCCCGCGCGATCCGGCACGCACCACCCAGTGAACATTGCCGTCCTCCCGTTCCCGCAGGCGGCGTCGCCGCCGCTTCCCCCAGCAAAGCGCTTCCCCCAGCGCGCATGAGCGAGCGCTTCCCTCTTCCCCCTTCTCTGCGATCACAAATTCAGACGCGGTCCACTAGTGCTGGCCCGGCACCCGAATGCCGAATCCCACGGCATCCTTGTGGGTCCGCGGATCGAAGTCGTAACCCACGTAGAAGAACGAGAAGCCGAGACGCACGCCAAGGTTCTGCTCGAAGCGCGGCAGACTGCCCACGCCGGCCGAGCCGAACGCGTCGCGCAGCACCACCGTGGGCGGGCCCAGGTACTTCACCTTGAGGCCGGCGATCGGAATCGTGTAGACGCCGAGCAGGTACAGCAAGTGGTCGCCGCCTAACGAGAGGACGTCCAGCGTGGGCAGCGTGCCGGCGCCTCCCAGGTACGCGAACCGCTGCGGCGGCGCCGTGTCGCCGGCGGTGAGCACGCCGTGCGCGTGCAGCGCGAAGTGCTGCGGGCCGAACGTCGGGAACGAGACGTCGGCATCGAACGTGGCCTGCGTGAAACGCTCGCCTAACGGCGTGTCGAACGGACGTTCGACGAACAGGTCGCCGGCCAGCTTCACGTCGCCGAATTGGTACGTAGCGGCGGCGCTGCCAAGGGCCGAGGAGATCCGGCCGTGCTCGATCGTTGGGTTCGGACGGAGCATAGCGTCGCTGTCCGCGGACCCGGTGACGCTCCAGGGCCCGCCGGCGCGCACCGACCAGTCCCGCTCCGTCTGCGCGCCCGCGCCTAACGCGAACTGCCCCGCCCCGCTCGCCCACGTGTGCGTGACCGTGCCCTTGAACCGGTCGCCGCGCCAATAGTTGCGGTAGTCGTGGCCGATCGCCACCACGGCCAACGAGTTCTCGAGGCTGGGGTCGATCCAGTCGTCGTTGGTGAACGTGTAGCGGCCCGCGTCGGCGGCGATCAACCAGTCCGGACCCATCGGAATGTCGATCCCGGCCTCCGGATCGAACATGCCGAGGTCGCTCCGGTAGGTGACGGTCGGATCCACGCGCAGGTGGTCGCCTAACAGCGAGAACCTCGGCCCCCACACCGCCGAGAGCCCATCGACGCGATCGTAGCTCGGCACACGAAACCCGAACAGCATCGGCAGCGTGAAGATGCCGGCCAGCTCGGGACCGGCCGGCGCCACGTAGTCCAACGCGATGCCGTCCTTCGTCGTGTCGGCGTCGATGCGCACGTCGGGATACGACAGCTTGCCGCCGACCACCGTGGCGTCGCGCGAGTCGTACACGCGACCACCCACGGCGATCGCGCGACCATCGACATGTGCGCCGGGTCGCAAGAACACGTTGCCCTGGAGCACCAAGACGTCGCCGTGCACCGTGCTCGCGACGGTCGCATCGCTACCCACCACGACCACCGATGTGGCGAACGTGGTGTCCTTGAAGAGGCGCGTGTTCCAACGCTCGTAGCGCGTCACGTACGGATGCGCGAGAGCGTCGGCGATCACCGGGCCCGACGGAATCGGCGCGGCGTGTCGGACGTAGACCCGCTGTTGCGGCTGTTGGGCCGCGAGCGGCCAGCCCGCGACCAGCAGCAGCGCGACCAGGCGTCTCAGCATCCGGCGAGCGTCAGGAAGTTCTTCAGGAGCTGTTTCCCGTGTTGAGTGAGGACCGACTCGGGATGGAATTGCACACCCCATACCGGGTGCCTTACGTGCCGTACGGCCTGGATCTCTGTTTCGTCGTCCGTGGACGTGGCCAGAATCTCGAGCGAATCGGGCAGACTCGAACGCTCGACGATCAACGAGTGATACCGCATCACCTCGAGCGGCGACGGAAGCCCGTCGAAGAGTCCCGTCCCGTCGTGCACGATGCGCGACATCTTGCCATGCATCACCCGGGCCGCACGGACGACGCGTCCACCGAACGCCTCGCCGATCGCCTGGTGTCCGAGGCACACGCCCAGCGTGGGTATTGTGGCTCCCCAGCGCGCGACCACCGGCACGGTGATACCCGCGTCGCGCGGCGTGCACGGTCCGGGCGACAACACGATCGCCCGGGGTGCGAGCGCCCCCACGTCCTCGACGGTGAGCGCGTCGTTGCGCCTAACGACCGGGTCGGCGCCCATCTCGCCCAAGTACTGCACCAGGTTGTAGGTGAACGAATCGTAGTTGTCGATGACGAGGATCATGGCGACGCGGGTTCGGTTGGGCACTAGCCCCGCGGATGATACTGCTTGTGCACCGACCGCAGATATTCGCGGTCGACATGCGTGTAGATCTGCGTCGTCGAGATGTCGGCGTGGCCGAGCATCTCCTGCACGGCGCGCAGATCGGCGCCGTGCTCGAGCAGATGCGTGGCGAACGTGTGCCGGAGCGTGTGCGGCGTGACGCGCTTGGTGATGCCGGCGATCTCGACGTACTTGCGGAGAATTTTCCACGCCCCCATGCGCGAGAGCGGCTGACCTCGCGCGTTGAGCAGCAGCATGCCCTTGCCCGCGCCGCGCTCCAGACGCGGCCTGAGCTCTCGCACATAGACGGCCACGGCGCCGATCGCGCGGCGCCCGATGGGTACCAGCCGCTCCTTGCTGCCCTTGCCGAAGACGCGGACCAACCCGTCGTTGAGCATCACGTCTTTCACGCCAAGTGTGATCCACTCGGACACGCGCAGGCCGGCGCCATAGGCGAGCTCGAGCATGGCCCGGTCGCGGAAGGCGAGCGGCTCGTCCAACGACGGCGCGGCTATGAGGCGCTCGGCCTCCTGCACGGTGAGGACGTCGGGCAGCGTGAGCCAGCGCTTGGGCGTTTCCAACCGGTCGCTCGGGTCCTGCGCGATCTCGCCCTCGTTGACGAGAAACTTGAAGTACGTGCGCACGGCCGAGACGGTCCGTCTGATCGACGTGGGCGCGAGACCCAGGTCCTTCAAGTGATACACGAAGTCGCGCAGGAGGGCCGGGGTGACGCCCGCGGGACGCGTGGCGCCCTTCACCCGCATGAACGTGGCGAAGCGCGCGAGGTCGAGCGCGTACGCCTCGCTCGTGGCGCGCGCCGAGCCGCGCTCGACGTGGAGAAAGTCCTGGAAGCGCTCGAGCTCGAAGGCGCGCGACACGTCGTCGCCTAACGCAGCGATCGTGTGCGCGGCGGCGCGGGATACGGCGCCGTGGCGGGTCACCTGTCGCTCTCCGACCGCTCGAGCGTGGCCACGGCGATGCACGCGATCCCCTCGCCACGGCCGATCCACCCCATGCCCTCGTTGGTCTTGCCCTTGACGCTCACGTCGTCCGCGCCGATGCCCAATGCGGCGCCGAGTGCCGCGCGCATGGCGGCGTTGTGCGGCGCGAGCTTGGGCTGCTCGGCGATCACGGTGACGTCCACGTGCGTGGGGTGCCAGCCGCGCTCGGCGACGCGCGCCACGGCACGGCGGAGCATGTCCAACGAGTCGCGGTTGCGGTTGGCGGGATCGGAGTCGGGAAACATCTCGCCGATGTCGCCCGCGGCCGCCGCGCCTAACACAGCGTCGGTGATCGCGTGGGCGATGGCATCGCCATCCGAATGTCCCGAGAGCGAGAGGGGCACCGGGATGCGCACGCCGCCCAACGTGAGCGGCCCGCCCGGCACCAGGCGGTGCGAGTCGTAGCCTATGCCTGAGCGTGTGGCCATTCGGTCTCGCGCCATGCTCGAGGGGACAGTTTGTCGCGCCGGGTGTGGGTGCCGACGCGCCCGGCGCGCTACGCCGCCACGGTGGCGGTTTCAGCCGCGGCAGCGGGCGCGGACGGCGCGATGATCGAGTAGTCCTGGCGACGGCGCGCCGCCGTGAATCCCGCGTCGCGGATGAGCCGCTCCATTTCGTCGGTGGTCGTCCGGAACGTCGTGTTCGCGGCCGACACCACGTTCTCCTCGATCATGAGCGACCCGAAGTCGTTGCACCCGAATCGCAGCGCCACCTGCCCCACCTTCATGCCCATCGTCACCCAGCTGGCCTGCAAGTTAGGCACGTTGTCGAGTGCCACGCGGGCAATGGCGGTGGTGCGCAGGTAGTCCGTGGCGTCGGTCTTCGGCTGATGCGACATGGCGGGCGTGTTCTCGGGCTGCAGCGGCCAGCAGATGAACGCCGTGAAGCCGTGCGTTCGTGCCTGCAGGTCGCGCACGCGTTGCAAGTGCTCGAGTCGCTCGGCCAGCGTTTCGCCGATGCCGTACATCATCGTGACGCTGGTCTTCATCCCTTCCTCGTGCGCGATCTCCATGATCTCGAGCCAGCGGTCCGCGCCTGCTTTTTTCTTCGCGACGAGGTCGCGCACGCGCTGCACGAGGATCTCGCCGCCGCCGCCGGGGACCGAATTGAGACCGGCCTTCATGAGCTCACGTATGACATCACGTGCGTCCATGCGGAACAGCTTGGCGAAGAAGTCGATTTCGCTCGGGCTGAATCCGTGGATATGTATGGGATGGTACGTCTTAATGTACTTGAGCAGCTCGAGGTACCACTCGAAGGGGATGTACGGGTTGTGTCCCCCCTGCATGAGAATCTGCACCGCGCCCAGCTCTTTCGCTTCGTCGATCTTTGCGCCGATCTGTTCGAACGAGAGCGTGTACCCCTCGCCGTGCTTGGGCCGGCGGTAGAACGCGCAGAAGCCGCAGTCGGCGACGCACACGTTCGTGTAGTTGATGTTCCGGTCGACGATGTAGGTGACGATGCCGTGCGGGTGCTTGTCCTGGCGCACGCGATCGGCCTCGAGTCCGAGCTCGAGGAGCGGTGCGTTCGTGTAGAAATCGAGCAGGTCACGCATAGTCAGGTCGCTGGAAGAAAGGCGAGCGATCCATCGGGCACCTCACCCACCGCGGCAAGTCGTCTGAAGAAATCGGTGAGGCCCGCCAAGTGCGCGTACGACAGCCGGTAGTCCAAACCGGAAAGGTACACGGCGCAGGTTTCCAAAGCGACGCCGGTGGCGGCGGACGCTTGGGCCGCGAGCTCGTCCAGATGGGAGAGGCCCCAGTCGCGCGACTCGATGAGCCGGGCGTGGACATCGAGCGCTTCGCGCACCGGCGCGCTTCGCTGCGCCACCCACACCGCGAACACGAACGGCAGCCCGGTCCATCGCTTCCACTCTGCGCCCAGGTCGTAGGCGTACGCGTAGGGCGCGCCGTGGCCCGCGGCGCTGGGAGCCGCGCCGGCACGGGCCGCGTTGAGCAGCAGCGCGGCGTCGCCGATCACCAGCCGCGCGTCGTGATCTTCGCTCGCGAACTGGCTCACGTGTGTGAGCTCCGCGTCGCCGGCCGCGAACTCCGGTTGCGCGTGCCACACGTTG
>JANWIK010000043.1 GCA_025449955.1 Gemmatimonadaceae bacterium | reverse complement strand
TCGGCCGGCTGTGAATACACCTGCGCCGACAACTCGAACGCGTGTGTGACGTGCGCCGTGATGCCGCCGAACACGGTGCCGCGGGTGAGATCGACGTTCACGCGCGTCGAGTCGGTGACCCCGTTGCCGTCGGTGAAACCCACCTGGAAGCGCGGCTTGAGAAAATTGACGCCGCCGCCCGCATAGAACGCCCAGCGTTGGTCGTGCGTCGTGAGCGTGAACGCACCCTCACCGCCCACCATGTACGGATGAAACGTGTCCTTCGACGGCGTGCTCCCGAAGCACGGGTCGGCTTCGTCGTCGGTTTGCAGTCCTTTTTGCGGACACGTGATGGGGCCTTGCACCTGCCCCACCGTTCCGTGCGCGCGAAGCATGAACGACAATGCACCACCCCACGGCGCCGGCGGCAGACGCTGCACGCGCGACAACGCGAAATTGGCCACGTTCGGCTTGGCGTCGTACAACTGAATGGGCGGGACGTAGCTCCCCTCGAACACGAATCCCCCCGGCAGCCCGATCGTGACGCGCGGCCGTCCGAACACCGGCGACAGACGCGTGTTCTCGCCTTTGCTCTCGAAGCAGAAATGCGTTTGCTCGATTGCGTCGTTAGGCGTGGGCATCGGTTCGACCTCGAACGAGAGCCGGACCGACCACGGCGCCACGTGCTCCGGCGCCGCGTCGACCGAATACGAAACCGGCGCCGAATAGAACGCCAGCAACTTTGCTTCGTTGCTGTTTGCTGGCGGCCGGCACTGCGCCGCCGCCGGCACCGCCGCCATCGCGACTGCGATAACGGCGGCGGCGCTGCACATGCGCGCTGTGGCCGGGCGAACGAGTCGAGCGTGACGGAACGGGACGGACTCGTTCGCTCGTGTCATGACAGGCATGCGCTCTCCAAATGAAAGAAGGGTCTACTGGACGGTGATCGATCCCGACATGACGGCCCGCCCATGAATCTGGCAATAGTAGGTATAGGTTCCAGCCGCCGTGAACGTGCGTGAGAACGTGCCGCTCGACTTGGCTCCCGATCCTTGCGCACCATCATCGAACGTGACGGTGTGCGCCACGCCGCCCGAGTTCCAGGTCCACGTGACCGTGGCGCCCGTGCTCACCATGATATTCGACGGACTATAGAAGTCGTTGCCGATCGAGACTTGGTTGGTGTTGACCGTACCACCCGGTGGGTTGGGCGGATTGCCGGATGTGCCGGTCGGCCCCATTGAACTGCCGCCGCACCCGGCGAGGCCGATTGCCGCGGCTACCACGAACGCCGAAAAAACACGTCGCATACATACACCTCTTCCGCTGCTGCAAGAGCGCGGGTCGCGCGATCCCTCGCGCGCCAACCGGACGGCCGGCGCGCGGGATCGCAGTCTACGTAGTCAATGTTCCGTGCGGATCGAGGAGGCCCTACGACTGCGCCGCGAACCGCGCGCTCGCCGTGGCGAGCGATTACTGCCGCGGGGCCGCCGCGGAACCCAGGGCCGTGCCCGCCTTACAGACTCTGCCGCAGAAAACGCTGGACCTGCGGCCGATGGCTGCGGCCCGATGTGAGGCGCGTGCCGTCGCCTAAAATGAGCACGAAGTCGCCGCCGAACCACGGTTGGGCTTCGACCACGCGGTTCACGTTCACGAGCGTCGACCGATGGATCCGCAGGAAACGTCCCGCGGCCAGCCGGCGCTCGAGATTCGTGAGCGTGCCGCGCACCACGTGCACCTTGGTACCCAGGTGCAGCCGCACGTGATTGTCCATCGCCTCGACCCAATCGATGTCGGCGATCTTGAGGAAAATGATGCGGCCATCGACGCGGATCGCCAGGCGCTCCGGGTCCGAGCCATCCATCGGCGGCGCGGCGGTGTCCGTTAGGCGCATGCCCGCATCCTCGCGGGCGCCGGGATGCTGGATCGACTTGACGCGTGCCAGCGCCGCCTGCAGCTGGTCGGGCTGCACCGGCTTGAGCAGATACCCGACCGCGAACACGCCGAACGCATCCAGGGCGTACGCGTCGTGCGCCGTCACGAAGATCACGGCCGGCATGGACGACGGACCGATTTCGCGCACCACGTCGAGGCCGCTCAACTCCGGCATCTGGATGTCGAGGAGCACCAACGACGGTTCCAATTCACGGACCATCTTCACGGCGTCGCGCCCGTTCCCGCACTCGCCCGTGATGTGCACGTCCGGGTGCGCCGTGAGAAGCTCGCGCAGGTGGGTGCGCGCGAGAGGCTCGTCGTCCACGATCAAGGTGTCGAGACGCATCGTCATGCTACAACCTCCAGAATGGCCGGTGATGTGGACTCCGCGGCGTCGCGGAACGGAATCTCGATGTGTACCTCGAAGCCGCCCTCAGGGCGCGCACCCGCCTCGAAGCGGTGCGCGTTGCCGTACAGATGGCGCAACCGCGCCCGTGTATTGCCTAACCCGACGCCGCCGCCCGACGCGCCGCTCGTGCCCTCGCCGCGGCGCGCGCGCGTCGCCGCGCCCGCGCCGATGCCGTCGTCGGTCACCGTCAACATGATCGTGTTCTCTTCGCGCTCCACGAGCACACGCACCGAGCCGCCCGATGCGCGCGGCGCAATCCCATGGTGGATCGAATTCTCCACGAGCGGCTGCAACAGGAAGCTCGGCACCAGCGCGCGGCGCGCGCGCGGATCCACCAGCAGCTCGACGCGCAACCGATCCGAGAATCGAAGCTGTTGGATTTCCACGTAGCGCCGCAGCAATTCCAGCTCGCGCTCGAGCGACACTTCCTGCTCCGCGGCACCGCGCAACGAGAAGCGCAGCAGCTCACTCAAGCCGGCCACCACGCGCTCGGCGGCACGTGCGTCCGTGCGGAGGAGCGCCGTGATGGTATTGAGCGTGTTGAAGAGAAAGTGTGGATGCAATTGCAGCTCGAGGCTTCGCAGCTGCGCGCGCGCCAGCGCGATCTCGAGTTGTTCGCGGTGTCGCGCCTGCTCGTGATAGCTGCGGAGGAGCCGCGCCTGCCACGAGGTAGCGTAGACCGCGACGCATCCCGATACCGCGAGCAACAACACCTTCGCGCACTCATCGAGCGGCGACAGGCCGTGCCCCACGGCGGCCTCCACCGGCGTCGCCGCGAGTCGTGTTCCGGTCGAGAGCAGCAGGCCTAACGAAAGGACCGAGTACTCGCCTACCGCGAGGGCCGCCGTCGTGGCCGCCAGTCGCGTGGACGACGTGATGGGCCGCGACGCGAGCACCGCGAAATACGCGAGAAACATCGGCGAGCGCAGGCCGAGCTCGACGCGTCCCGCCAGCGCGTATCCGCCCATGAGGAGCGTGATCCACGTGACATCGATGAGCGGATTCGCGACCGTGAGCCAGCGGGGCAGCTGTGTGCGATGACGGAACACGATCCATTGGCCGACCGTCCACCCGAGAATCGGCACGAGCAGCAGCAGGTTGACGCGATTCACCGCCGGCGGCAGCGACGACGCGTAGAACGCGCCGGTCGCCGCGAGCAGCAGCAGCACCACCGCGCGCATGCCGTTGAGCAACCGCTCGGCTTCCGAGCGATGCTGGTCGAGCAGCGGCTGAATGGTGGGATCTTCCTTCGCGGTCATGCTCGGCTCATGGACGAAAGTTCGTCGTCGGTTTGCGCACGGTGATGAACCCGCTGACGACGCGAACAGTTCACGCTGTTGGTGACGCTCGCCTCACGCGGATACGCTCACACGACGCTGGTGAACAACGCGTTCGCCGTTGCCCCGTGCTACTCGCGTCTCGCGCGGTCGAGTGTGTTCTCCGCCCCGTTTTCCTGCAATTCGACGCGAACGGTCGTGCCGCGGCCGGACTCGCTCGCGATGTCGATCTCGCCGCCCCAGCTTTCGACCAACTGCCTGCTGATGGCCAGGCCGAGACCGCTCCCCGAGGTCCTCGTCGAGAAATGCGGCTCGAAAATACGCGGCAGCACCGCGGCCGGAATCCCCTGTCCGTTGTCGGCGACGTGAATCACGACGCGTCCGTCGTTGCGGTCCAAGCTCAGCGAGATGCGCGTGGCCGCGGCGAGCCGAGCGTTCTCGAGCACGTTGAGCAGCACCTCGCGCAGCTCGTCGGTGCGCGCGTTAGCCAGGAGCGGGTCATCGGCGCCCTCGAGGCGCCACTCGACGCCGGCGGCGCTGCCGCCGCCCAATCGCTCGAGCTCCATCACATCGCGCGCGACCGCCGCCACGTCCACCGCTTCAGCCGGCTGGCGCTCGGCCGGCGCGGTCCCGTATCGGCTGAAGGCGCGCGCGATCTCGTCGAGGCGATCGATCTCGGACAGGATGCGGCTCGCGTTCTGATCCAGGATGTGATCGAAATCGCCACGCGCGTCCGCGTACGCGCGCTTGAGATGCTGTACGCCTAACCGGATGGGCGTGAGCGGGTTCTTGATCTCGTGCGCCACCTGGCGCGCCATCTCGCCCCATGCCAGGACGCGTTGGGCGCGCGCGAGGTCGGTGACGTCGTCGAGGGTGAGGACCACGCCGCCGCCGCCGGTTAGGCGCGTGAGGCGCGCCTGCAGCTGCCGCGCGCCGACGCTCAGGTCGAACTCTTCCTCATCGACGCTGCGCGCGAGGAACGCGCGCAGCCGTCTCGCCATCTCCGGCGCTGCTTGGTCGAGCGTTGCCCCTGCGGGCAACGCACGCCCGAGCAGCGCCTCGGCGCGGGGGTTGGCCAGGAGCACCGTGCCCGGCGTCGCGAACGCGACCACGCCGCTGGCCACGTTGCGCAGCACTTGCGACGTGCGCCGTTGGGCCGACTCGAGCGCCGCGCGGCTCGCGCCCAAATCGGCGGCCATGCGGCGGAACGCGCTGAACACCGGCTCGAATTCCTCGGGCGGCGCGCTGCTCAAGGGCGGCTCCGTCTCCTCGGCGGCGATGGCCAGCGCCGCGGCGCGCAACTGACCGATCGGCTTGGCCAGCGAGCGGGACGCCGCGCGGCTCAACAACAACGCGGCGATGGCGCCCAACACCGTCGCGAACATCACGAGCACGCCCAGGTCGCGACGGCGCTGGTCGAGCACCAGCTCGCTGCCGCGGGCGGGCGCGGCCAGGACTAACGGAGCGCCGGGCCCGCTCTGCACCGTGAGATAGCCGAACAGCGCGCGCGAGCTGCCCACGCGCATCGTGCGCGCCACGTACACCTCGCGGCCGTCGCGCAGGTCGGCGTACACCTCGGACGGCATGAAGCGCCCCGTGGGCGCGAGCGCGTCGAGCATCGACTCGCTCGCGTCGCTGAGCTGGCCGCCGGTGTAGGTAAGGAGCGGCGTGTCCAGACGGCCGCCGGCCATGGCCAGGGACTGCGGGTCGGCACCGCCCGCGTACGAGTGGAGCGTCGCGCGCACGAGCAGCTCGCGCGCCTGCTGGTCCTCGAGCTGGAGACGCTGGTAGCTCCATAGCGCGAACGCCACCGCCGGCAGCACGAAGAACGCGAACAGGCCCACCGTTAGGCGGGCGCGATAGCTCCGCCGCCACCGCCGCGCGTGGCCGCGCAGTACCCGCCACAGCACGCGCTCGGGGAACACGCTCGCCGTCCACAACACGGACAGCAGGATCAGGTCGACGAGCACGATCAGCGTGCCGCCCTGCACGAGAATCGCCTGCGATCGGAGGTCGATCTCGATGTGCGCGCGCATCTCGCCCGATCCGGTGCGCACGAGGTGGTCGCCGTGGAGCTCGTCGCCCGAGCGATACCACCGCGTCTGGCCGGGGGCGAGCGCCAGCGCGGGATCGGCGTCCACCAGGGCCACCGTATACGGCGCCTGCCCGCGCTCGCGCTCCTCGATGCCTAACAAGGCGTGGAACGGATCTTCCGGAATGAGGCGCGTCCGCGGCGCCACGATCACCGCCGTGACCGCGTTGCTGGGGTGCGGCACGGCGAGCACCGCATACAACCCCGGCATGCCTAACACAGTGCGCAGCACCGTGGTGCAGGTGATGCGCGCCTCATCCACCGCCGCGCGCACGCCGGAATCGGGCGGCATCACCGGATCGAGCCGCACCGACGTGCGCAGGCTGTCGTCGCTGGTCCAGTTCTGCATCGCCGACGGGTAGCCGGAACCCAGCAGGTCCGATTGCATGTACGCGCGCACGAGGTCCGCCTGCGTCGTCGGCTCCGGCGCGTCGGCCAGCGCGTCGCCCAACCGCCGCAGCGCCGCCGTCACGTCCGACTGCACCACGTCCAGCGACGACACGTCGCGATTGGCGAGCGCGATGCGCCCGCGGACGCCGGCGTTCCAGGTGAGCGTCGTCGCGCCTAACGCCGCCACGGCGCCCGCCGCCAGCACCAGGCGGCGATGCGGGCGCGACACCACCAGACACACCACCGCCACGATCCAGAGCGCGAGGTACCACGGCGGCCACACACCGGGCGACTCGAGCGCCGCCGGCGCGAGCAGCGCGGCCAACACCGCCACGAGCGGCGCCACCACCGGCGGCAGTCCCACGCGCCGCCCGCGCACCGCGACCGTGCCGGCCGATCCAGCGATCGCAATGAGCAGCGTCGCCGTCACGAGAAAGAGCGAGACCTCCCACGCCAGCCAGATCGCGTCGCTCACGCCGCCCGGCGGCGGCGCCACGCCGTCGGCCAGCGCCCGCAGCAGGAACGGGCCGAGCACCGCGACGCCCAGCAACACCAAGAGACGCGCGCGGCCGGGCATCGCGATGGTGCGGCCCCGCCGCCGCTGCAGCAGCAACAGGCCGAGCAGCACCGCCGCCGCGGCAATGCCTAACGCACCGACGGTGCCGGTGAGCGCGCCGCCCAACGGTGCGTAATACACCGTGGGGTCGAACACCGTCGAGTCGCTGGACAAGGCGCTGAGCGGCGCCAGCGCCACCGCCACCAGCCACACGCCTAACGGAACCAACCGCCAGCCGTGCGTCCGCTCCTCGCGCCACACCGCGGCCACGAAGCAGAGCAACGCCAGCGCGAGCGTCAACGTGCCGCCGGTGCGCGCGCGCTCCAGCGCCACCAGCCGCGCCTCCTCGCGCTCCGGCGCCACCGGCCGCGCGGCGAGCAGTGTGTCGCGACCCGGCGCGAACACCAGCGTCGCCGCCACGGCCTGCGCGTCCGCCGTGTCGCCGATCGGACGCGCGCGCGGGTCCGCATCCACCACGAACCCGTCGAGCCCCACGCGGCTCGCGACCCGGTCCGCCAACGCCGACACCAAGCTGTCGCCGGGCGACTCGGCGTGAATCACGGCGCTCGCCACCGCGCGCGTCTCGCCGCGCGTCGCCGCCGCGTACAACGTCACGTAAAACGCCGATTGCACCACCCCGACCGGCGCCACGAGCGTGTCGGTCGCGACCACGTTGGTCCCCGCCCACGCCACCGGCTTTCCGCGCCGATAGAGCACCACGCCCAACCCGGGCATGCGATGCGCATCCTGGCGCAGCGCCGAGAAGGCGTCCATCTCGTTCGCCGGCGCATCGAGCGCGTCGGTCGCGGTGGCTCGGATGCTTCGCATCACCGATTCCAGCTCGCGCGACAGCTCGAGCGATCCGCGCCGCACCACCGACATGCGATACGCCGTCCAGTCGCCGTCGATGCGGCCCAACTGACGCTGCGTGCTGATCGCGAGCACGCAGAACGCCAGCGCCGCGGCGACCGCCGCGTATGCCCAACCGCGCGACCGCCGCGGCAGCCCCAAGGCAATGAGGATGGCCACACCGGTGGCGGCAACGCTGGCGAATAAGTAGCGTATGCCCGGATTGCGGAGCCACGACGCGTCCGCGACGAGTGCAACGCCCGCACTGAGCGTCCACACGTGGGCGGCCACACTCCGGATCGCCGGCCATCGCGTCACCGGCTTCACTTCACCGTCCCTCGCAATGCCCCTTCCGCCTCCCGCCGCGGCTGCCGTTCCGCGACGACTCAAAGAAATGGGCCCCGCTCAGGTGGCAGCGATCATCGCCGCCGACCCTCGCCTGATTATTCCCGTGGGGACGTGCGAACAACACGGCCCGCACCTTCCGTTGGGCTGCGCCACCATCATTGCCCAACGATTGGCCGACGACCTCTCCGCCGCTACCGGTGTGATCGTCGCGCCGCCGGTAGAGTATGGCGTGAACGCCGATGCCGAATGCGCCTTCCCCGGCAACGCGTCCCTGCGCAAGAAGACGCTGCACCGCCTGCTCAACGATCTGTTGGACTCCTGGGAGACCACCGGGTTCCGGGAATTTATCTTGCTCACCGCACACGACCACGACGCGCATCAGGAAGCGCTCGACACCGTCATCACGCGCTCGGCACGCGTCCGCGTGGTCGACATCTACGCCGTCGATCTGAAAGACATCCTCGAGGGACAGGCCGAGCATCTCCACGGAGGCGAGGCCGATACCTCGCTCATGTTGTACATCGCGCCTGAGTTGGTGCGAATGGAATGGGCACGCGACTTCATTCCGCCTGCCGATTCCCGTCGTTACCGCCGCGGCAAATTGCGCGTCCCGAAAGACAGTGCGGGATCTGTCGGCCGGCCAACGCTCGCCACTGCCGCGAAGGGTAAAGCCCTCTACGAGCGGCTCCGCGAGAGGATCGGGGATCGTATCTTCCTCGTTCCGGCCCCCGATGCTTGAACCCTCGTCCCGCCTTCGGGGTATCCTTTTGTGACAATGCGCACCCTCGGCTTGCTGTGCATGACCGTGCTCTCCGTGCCGTTTCCCACCGGCGCGGCTGCCCAGGTGTCCGTGGTCGACGAAGGCAGTTTCACGATCACTCGAAACGGCGCCCGCAGCGGCAAAGAGACGTTCACCATCCGGAAAACGGGCGTCGGAGCCAGCGACGCATACGTGTCCAACGGCACCATCGACCTCGATGGGCGCCGGTTAGTGCCTGCCCTCCAGGCCGGAGCGGATTTTGGTCCTATGAAGTACCAACTGGAGGTCCGCCGCGGCGAGGATGTGGTCGAGCGTCTCAAAGGCCTTGCCGGACGCGGCCGGTTCAGCACGCAGGTGCGTACATCCAAGGGCGAATCGACGCGGGAATTCATCGCCTCCGACGACGCGGTGCTGTTGGATGAAGACGTCTTCCACCAGTATTACTTCGTGGCGCAGCGCGCGCAGAAGTTGGGCGCGGCCGGCGGAACGATCTCCGTGATTGTGCCACAGCGCTCGGAGCAGCAGGTCCTCAGTGCCAAGTGGGGCGCCGACGAACCCGTAGTCATCGCGGGACGGCCGGTTTCCGCTCGGCATTTGGTCCTCACCGAGCAGGGCGGCGGCTCCCAGAACGTCTGGGTGGATGCAGCGGGCCACGTGCTCAAGGTGTCGCTCGACACCCGCGGCCTCGTGATCCAGCGCGACCAACCGCCGCGCTAAGCGAAGGCGCCGCGCATTCCGGCGGAGCGCCGGCGAGCGTCCCCAGCACGCGGGGCGCTCGTTGTTCGTGCAGCTGAAACCCGCCTATCCGGCGTCCCGTAAGACAGCCAGACACCGCTCAAAAGGATTCCAACGATGCAATTCAGCAAGCTCGTCGCGGCGGCGCTCTTCGCGGCCATCCCGGCGCTCTCATCGCGCGCCGCCCACGCGCAGACCACCGATTCGACGAGTTCCCCGGTTCTCTCAATCGAGCAAGCCGTCACTCTCGCCGTCCGCCACAACCCGACGCACTTGTCGGTTGTGAATGATCGTTCCGGCGCCACCGCGCTCCGCAAGGAGGCGTACGGACAGTTGCTGCCTCGCTTGGACGCCCAGCTCACCGGCTTCTATCAAAAAGCCGGCGCGGCACCGCTGAACTCCGTGCAATTCGCGACCTCGTCGGACGTGTATCAGTCGTTTTATAACCTCGGTCTGACCTACAATCTCAGTTTGTCGTCGCTGGTGATGCCCAAGCGGCAGAACGCCAACGTTCGTGCGGCCGAGGCGGACATCGTGGGCTCGCAGATCAATGTCCAAACAACGGTGACCCAGGACTACCTCACGGTGCTCCAAGATCAGGCCAAGGTGATTCTGCAGGACACGCTGATCGCACAGGCGCAGCTCCAGCTCGACCTGGCGAAGGCGAAGGTGGCGGTAGGATCGGGCACCGAGCTCGATGTCTCTAAGGCGCAGGTCACGCTCGGACAGGCACAGGTGGCCGCGATCCAGGCTCGCAACCTGGTCGACGTCGACAAGCTGCGCTTGTTCCAGGAAATGGGCGTGCCTGAGCCGCAAAATGTGCAGCTCACGTCGCAGTTCGTCGTTGAGCCGCCGAAGTTCACGTTGGACTCGGTACTCGGTCTCGCGCGTCTGCAGAATCCGACGCTCAACGCGCTCAAGGTCCGCACACAGGTGGCGTCGATCGACGTGACGTCGGCGCGGAGCAGCTACTTCCCGTCGTTGACGGTGCAGACGGGCATCTCAGGCTTCACGGACCAATTCGCGAATCCCGACGTGCTTATTGGCCAAGCAGCTCAGAGTGCCGCCGGCTGCTTTTCCGAAGATTCGTTACGCGTCCGAACCGGTCTCCCGAGCCTCGGCTGCCAGACCGTTACTCCGGAAGTCGCCGCGGAGATTCGAAAAGAGAACAGCCAGTTCCCGTTCAGCTTTACCAGGCAGCCGCTGCAGCTTACCGCGACATTGTCGCTCCCAATTTTCAACAACTTCCAGCGCGAGCAGCAGGTCGAGCAGGCCGAAGCCACGCGCAACGACGCCGACTATCGCGCCAAAGCGCAGGAATTGCAGCTCACGGCCGACGTCACCGCCGCGTACCTCACGCTCCAGGCGCAAGTGCAAACCGTGACGTTGCAGGAGCAGAATGCGGCGCAGGCACGTCAACAGCTCGACCTCGCCGAGGTGAAGTACAAGGCAGGCGCGGCAACATACCTCGACATCTCCGACGCCCAAGCCACGTTCTCGACAGCCGAAAACGATCGCATCAACGCGATCTACCAATATCACAAGGCGTTCGCCGCGCTCGAGGGCGCGGTGGGCCACCCACTGCGCTAATAGGGGAAACCCATGAGTAAAGGGGCAAAGTTAGGCGTTGCCGGTGCTCTCGTAGTGCTGGTGGCGGGTGTGCTGGTGCTGGCCGCGGCGACGAGCGGCAACAAGGCAACCGAAGTGCGCGAAGAGAAGGTGCAGAAGCGCGACCTCGTTGCCTCGGTCACCGCGAGCGGCCAAGTCGAGCCCAAAACCAAAGTCGACATCTCCTCCGACGTCAGCGGACGCATCGTCCAGCTCGCGGTGAAGGAAGGCGACATGGTGAAAAAGGGCCAGTTCCTGTTGCAGATCGACCCGGCCGTGTACCAGGCAACGGTGCAGCAGCAGGCGGCTGCCGTCGCGAGCTCGCGCGCCGACCTCATGCGCGCCAAAGCGAATCTCGAGCAGTCGCAAAGCGCGCTGCGCCGCTCGCAGGAAATCAAGAAAACGAATCCGACGTTCGTGTCGGATGACGCCATGGAGCAGTTGAGCACCACGGTAGACGTGAACCAGGCGCTCTATAACTCCGCCCAACACGCGGTCGATCAGGCCGAGGCCGGCCTCAAGAACGCACAGTCGAGTCTGGCGAAGACTACGATCATCGCGCCGATGTCCGGCCAGGTGACGCGTCTCAACGTCCAACAGGGCGAGACGGCCATCCAGGGCGAATTCAACAAGGACGCGGCGCTGCTGCTAACGATCAGCGACATGAAGCTGCTCGAGACCAAAGTGAAGGTCGACGAGACCGACGTCGCGCGCATCCAAGTGGGCGACTCGGCGCAGGTCGAGATCGACGCGTTCCCCGATACGACGTTCGTGGGCAAGGTGGTCGAGATCGCGAACAGCTCGCTGACGGACCCCACGGCGACGACGGCCAACACCACGGGCGACCAAGCCGTTGATTACTACGTGAAGGTGCAGCTGCTCAATCCGCCCCCCGACACGCGGCCGGATTTCTCGGCCACGGCCAAGGTGATCACCGACTCGCGCAAGAACGTGTTGACCATTCCGATCATCGCCCTCACGGTGCGCGAGCACCAGGAGACTCCGTTAGGCGATTCGTCGCAGGTGGCCCTGGGCCGCCAGCCCGTCAAACAGGTCGGCAAGCAGGACGTCGAAGGCGTGTTCGTGATCGGCAAGGACAACAAGGTCACGTTCCGCCCGGTCAAGGTGGGCGTGGCGGGCGAGGAATACTTCGAGGTATTGAGCGGCGTCACCGAAGGCGAAAACATCGTCGCGGGCAGCTACCAGGCGATCCGCGATCTCAAGGAGGGCATGTTCGTGCGTGAGACCAAGACCGATACGACGAAAGCCAAGAAGGAGAGTGGCGCGTGACCGCTGATGTGAGCGAAATCCCGCTCAGCACCACCGGCGAACGACAGGCGGTGGTGGGCAGCGTCGGTGCGGTTCCGGGCCAGGACTGGGTGATCGTGACGCGCGGCATCACGCGCGACTACGACATGGGCGGCGAAGTCGTGAAGGCGCTGCGCGGCGTGGACCTCGCCGTGCGCCGCAACGAGTACGTCGCGATCATGGGACCCTCGGGCTCCGGCAAGTCGACGCTCATGAATCTCGTGGGCTGTCTCGACACGCCTTCCGCCGGCGAGTACTGGCTCAACGGCTCGCTCGTGTCGGACATGAAGGACGACGCGTTGGCGCGCGTGCGCAACCGCGAGATCGGCTTCGTGTTCCAGACGTTCAACCTGCTCCCGCGCGCCACCGCGCTGCACAACGTCGAGCTGCCGCTCGTGTATGCGGGCGTCGGGTCGGCCGAGCGGAAGAAGCGCGCCGTCGAAGCGCTCGAGAGCGTCCAGCTGGCCGATCGCATGGATCACCGCCCTAACGAACTGTCCGGCGGCCAGCGGCAGCGCGTGGCCATCGCTCGCGCGCTCGTCAATCGCCCGGCCATTCTCCTCGCCGACGAGCCGACGGGCAACCTCGACTCGGCGACGTCGGAAGAGATCATGCGCGTGTTCGAGCATCTCGCCGAAACCGGGCAGACGGTGATCATGGTGACGCACGAGCCCGACATCGCCGCGCACGCGCGCCGCGTGGTGGTGCTCCGCGACGGCCGGATCTCGTCCGATGACCGCCGCGAGAACTTCGTGAAGAAGCTGACGGAGAAGTAGCGCGTG
>JANWIK010000042.1 GCA_025449955.1 Gemmatimonadaceae bacterium | reverse complement strand
CCCGACGACCGTGCCGCTGGAATCGGAGGGCTCTGGCGCGCCGCACAACGCGCTCCGAATGGCGACCGCGCCCGGGACGAAGAGTGACACGCGAACGACGGATTGCGAGTCGACGCTCACCCGGTGCTCGACCGCGCCTAAATCGAGCTCAGCGAGTTCCGCGTGCAGAAAGCCAATGACGAACTGTCCGCGCGGCACGCGCGCGATGCGGAACGATCCCGTGGAATCCGTTTCGGCGCTGAACGCCTCGCTTGGCTCGTTGCTCGAAATGAGCTGCACAGTGGCGCCGACCAACGGCGTCGCACGCACGCTGTCATACACGACGCCTTCGACCGTTGCCACGGGGTCGCCGGTCTGCGCGCTCGCTGTGCGGCACGGACAGACGAGCAGCCACGCGACGATCACCGCGCCGGTCAGGGCGTGATGCGCGATACCCGACGCATAGGTTCGGCATGGACGACCCGCCTTGCAGGATGTGAGGAAAGCGCGACCCGGAAAGCGCGACCCGGAAACCGCCCGACGTGTCCCGCCACAAGCTAGCCTAACGACGCAAAGCCTGACCGGCAATAGCGTTGGGGCGGCGGGTTGGGCGCCTGCGGCAGGATCCCATGGCGACCGTATCTAACTCCTTGATTTCACAAGAATTTAGAGCTATGTTTTAATGGTTGAGGACCGGCCTATTTTCGGTATTTATTCGCCTCCCGGTTCCGAACGATTTCGAGACGAAACCCGCGCAGGAGCACGAGCATCGATGTCTGAATACGACGCTGGGCAAATTCAGGTTCTGAAAGGGCTGGAGGCAGTGCGCAAGCGCCCCGGCATGTACATCGGATCCACGTCGTCCCGCGGGTTGCATCACTTGGTGTACGAGGTCGTCGACAACTCGATCGACGAAGCGCTCGTCGGATACGCCGATAAGATCGACGTCACGATTCACGCCGACGATGCAGTCACGGTGGTCGACAACGGGCGCGGCATTCCGGTCGACATTCACCCCACCGAAAAGATTCCGGGCGTCGAGCTCGCGATGACGGTGCTGCACGCCGGCGGCAAGTTCGACAAGAACACGTACAAAGTGTCGGGCGGATTGCACGGCGTTGGCGTGTCGGTGGTGAACGCGCTCTCGTCGCAGCTCAAGGTGTGGGTGAAGCGTGACGGTCAAGAGTACTACATGGATTTCGCGCGCGGCATCACCACCACGAAGCTCAAGTCGCTCCGCAAAGTGGCAAAGGGCGATCGCGGCACCACGGTGTGGTTCAAGCCCGACAACACGATTTTCACCGAGCTGGCCTACGATTACCCGACGCTGGCCACGCGGTTGCGCGAGCTCTCGTTCCTCAACAAGGGCGTGACGATCACGCTCACCGACGAGCGGCCTGACCAAGCCAAACAGGAAACGTTCCACGCCAAGGGCGGACTCAAGGAATTCGTCGCTCATCTCAACGCCAACAAGAAGCCGCTGCACCCCGACGTCATCTATCTCGAGACCGAGCGCGACGACATCGGCATCGAAGTGGCCATCCAGTACAACGACAGCTACAACGAGACGGTCTTCTCCTTCGTCAACAACATCAACACGCACGAAGGCGGCACGCATCTCACCGGGTTCAAGAGCGCGCTCACGCGTGTCGTGAATCTGTACGCGCAAAAAGGAAACTTCCTCAAGAAGGCCGACTTCGCGCTGAGCGGCGACGACGTACGCGAAGGCCTAACGGCTGTTCTATCGGTCAAAGTGCGCGAGCCCCAGTTCGAGGGCCAAACGAAAACGAAGCTCGGCAACTCGGAAGCCGAGGGCGCCGTGCGGAGCGTGATCAACGAGTATCTCGCCGCGTATTTGGAGGAGCATCCGCGGTCGGCCAACATCATCGTCGAGAAAGCGGTGTCGGCCGCGCGGGCCCGCGAGGCGGCGCGTAAGGCGCGCGACCTCACGCGCAAGAAGTCGGCGCTCGACGCCGGCGTGTTGCCCGGCAAGCTCGCCGACTGCTCGCTCAACGATCCCCCGCTCTGCGAGCTCTACCTCGTGGAAGGCGATTCCGCCGGCGGATCGGCCAAGGGCGGACGCGCGCGAGAATTCCAGGCCATTCTCCCGCTGCGCGGGAAAATCCTGAACGTCGAGAAGGCGCGCATCGACAAGGTGTTGTCTAACGAAGAAATCCGCTCGATCATTACGGCGATCGGCGCCGGCATCCGCGACGACTTCCAAATCGAGCAGGCCCGCTACCACAAAATCATCATCATGACGGACGCGGACGTGGACGGCGCGCACATTCGCACGCTCCTGCTCACGTTCTTCTTCCGCCAAATGCGCGAGCTCATCGACGCCGGCTTCGTCTACATCGCCCAACCGCCGCTCTTCCGCGTGGCGAAGGGCAAGGAAGAGTACTACGCCTACACCGAGAACGAGCGTGATTCGTACGTGCAGCGCTTCGGCAACGGCGACGGCGGCAAGGGCAACGTCCTGATCCAGCGCTACAAGGGGTTAGGCGAGATGAACAAGGAGCAGCTCTGGGAAACCACGATGAACCCCGAGCGCCGCACGCTCCTCAAGGTGGACATGGAAGACGCGGTCGCCGCCGACCTGATCTTCCAAACGCTGATGGGCGACGAGGTCGAGCCGCGGCGCGTGTTCATCGAGGCGAACGCAAGGTTTGTGAGTAATCTGGACATCTAGCGTCGGGGAAACGCGCGCTTGCGCGCGCTCAAGGGAAGCGCTGGCGCTTGGGGAACCGGGAACGGGGCGCGACTCCACTCACCACGACCCTGCTTGCCTTGTTCGGAATCGGACGGCGAGTCCCATTCACGGACGGTGAGAGCGCTCTTCGCGAGGGCGCTTTCGCGCACAAATAGAATCGCGGCAATGAGTTGTGCGTGGTGCATAGGCGGCACAATAGTTCCACTGGGCCGCCTCAATGATCCCGGCTTTCGCCCCGTTCCCGCAGGCCGCGCAGCGGCCGGCTCCCCAAGCGCCAGCGCTTCCCTCAAGCGCGCGCAAGCGCGCGCTTCCCTGATCTCATGTCCTCTCTAGTCCAAGACGCCCGCTTCGGCTTGCGCAAGCTGCGCCGCATGCCCGGCTACACCGTCATCGCCGTCGCAACCATCGGCATCGCGATCGGTGCAACCACCGCCATCTTCAGCATCGTCGACAGCGTGCTACTCCGGCCGCTGCCGTACACCGACCCGTCGCGGTTGGTGTTCGTCGAGTCGCGTTCGCCGGACGGCAACGCGATGGACATGTCGCCGCCTGATCTCATCGACTATCGGAATCTGAGCCACAGTTTCACCGGGCTCACGGCGGTCCAGGGCGACGGCAGCTCGACGCTCACGCGGCCGGGCCTGCCGGCGGTGCGGTTGAATCGCGCGCGCGTCGGCGCCGACTTCTTTTCTCTGTTAGGCGTGACGCCGGAACGGGGCCGCGGCTTCGTGAGTGGCGACGATGCGGCGAGCGCCACCAAGGTCGTGGTGCTCTCCGACCTCGCGTGGCGGCGCTATTTCGGCGGCAACCCCGGCATCGTCGGCACATCGATCAGGCTGAGCGACGTGCCGTATCGCGTCGTGGGCATCGCGCCGGCGCGGTTTGCGTATCCGAACAAGCCCGACGTGTGGATCCCTGCCGTGTGGCGCAGTTACGAGGTGGGCGACCACGCGCGCGGGCTGCACGAGATGTCGGCCGTCGGGCGGCTTCGTCCCGGCGCGACCGTCGCCAGCGCCCGACGCGATATCCAGGCCGTCGCCGCGCGCATCGCCCACGACTTTCCGCACGCGGACGCGAAGATCGGCGCGTACCTGGCGCCGCTCGCCCAGCAGCTGGTGGGCGACGTCCGGCCGGCGCTCTGGTCTCTGTTAGGCGCGGTCGCCCTCGTGTTGCTGATCGCGTGCGCGAACGTGGCCAACCTGTCGCTCGTGCGCGGCGCGGCGCGATCGACCGAGATCGCCGTGCGCACGGCGTTAGGCGCGGCGCGGTGGCAGGTGATTCGCCAGTTGGTCACCGAGAGCCTGCTCATCTCGCTCGCCGGCGCCCTGATCGGCGTGCTGCTCGCGGCGTGGGCCGTCGACCTCGTGGTGTCGTTCGGGCCGCATGGATTGCCGCGGCTCTCCGAGATCGCGGTGAACGGCCGCATGCTCGCCTTCGCGGCATTGCTCGCCATTGCGACCGGCTTGTTGTTCGGGCTGCTGCCGGCGTTTCACGCGACGCGCGCCGACGTGTCGCCCTTGCTGCGCGACCGGCAGCGCGGATCGAGCGGCGGCACCACGCGAACGCGCTCACTCCTCATCATCAGCGAGACGGCGCTGGCGATGGTGCTGTTGGTCGGCGCGGGGCTTCTGATCCGGAGCTTCGAGCGGCTGACGCACGTCGATCCGGGTTTCCGGCCCGACCAGCTCTACGTGTTCGACATCGCGCTGTCGGGCAACAAGTACAACGACGACGCGCCGTCGATCGCGTACGCCGACGAGGTCATGCGGCGTCTGGCGGCGCTCCCGGGCACCGAGCACGTCGCCGTGGCCGCGGGGCGTCCGTTAGACCCGGACCCCACATACGGCGCGTCGACGTCGTTCACGGTGGACGGCGAGCCCAAGCCCGAGCAGGGCCGCGAGCCGGAGTCGGCGGTGCTGCCGGTGTCGCCCAGTTATTTCCGCACGATCGGACTCGAGGTGGCGTCGGGCCGCGTGTTCACGGACGCCGAGAATCGGATCACCGACGCGCCGGTGATCGTGGTGAACGAGGCGCTCGTCCGGCGGTATTTCCCGAATCAGAATCCGATCGGCAAGCATCTCACGTACGGGTTCGCGCACGACACCAGCGCGTCGGACACGATCGCCATCACGGTGCGCGGCGAGATCATCGGCGTGGTGCGCGACACCAAGCAGGAATCGCTGTCGGAGACGGCGGCGCCGGCGACGTACGTCCCGTACAATACCCTTCCGTTAGGCGCGGCGTTCCTCGTGCGCAGCCACGCCGCGCCGGCGGCCGTCGAAACGGCGATCGCGGCGCAGGTGCGCGCCGTGGATCCGAACGTGGCGATGTACGAGCTGGGCAGCATGGGCGATGCGATGGCCGAGTCCACGGCGCAGCCACTCTTCTACACGATGCTCCTGGGCGCCTTCGCCCTCATGGCGCTGCTCCTGGCGACGCTCGGCATTTACGGCGTGATCGCCTACCTGGTCACCGAGCGCACGCGCGAGCTGGGGATCCGGATCGCGTTAGGCGCGACGGCGCGCACCGTCGAGCGGCTGGTGGTGTGGCGCGGCCTCGCCCTCGCGCTGGCCGGGATCGCGATCGGCGCCGTGGGTGCGATCGGCGCCACGCGCGGCATTGAATCGCTGTTGTTCGGCGTGGCCCCGCTCGACGTGCCGACGTTCGTCGCCGTGGGCCTCGTGCTCGCGGCCGTGGCGGCGGCCGCGTCGTGGCTGCCGGCCCGGCGCGCGGCGCGCATCGACCCCGTCATCGCGATGCGGGCCGAGTAGGCGTCGCGGCTTCCGTTAGGCGTCGACCGCCGTCCGCGTCACGCCATCCATGGTGACGCGGTGCGACACCAGCGGCAGCGGATGATCGGCTTCGTCGGCGATCACGATGGCGCCGCGCAAGGCGGCGCGTCCGGCCTCGACCCCGGACTCGTCGCGCGCGAAGATCGTGGCCACCGGCTCGCCGCGCTCCACCCAGTCCCCGGGCTTGGCGGTGATCACGAAACCGACGGCCGGATCCAGCCGGTCGTCGGGCCGCGCGCGCCCGCCGCCTAACGCCACCAGCGCGCGGCCCACCGGACGCGGCTCCACGCGGGCCACGAACCCGCGGCGCGGCGCTTCGAACAGCTCGCAGGCGCCCGCCTGCGGCAGCACGGCCGGATCATCCACCACACCCGGGTTGCCGCCCTGGGCCTCGATGATCGCCTGGAACTTCCGCGACGCCGCGCCCGACGAAATGGCGCGCTCCATCTGCCGCCGCGCCTCGTCGCCATCGGCGGCCACGCCGCCCAGCTGCAGCATCTCGGCGCCTAACGCAAAGGTGACCGCCATGAGATCGGGCGGCCCCTCGCCCTGCAGCGCGTGGATCGCCTCCTCCACCTCGAGCGCGTTGCCCACCGCTCTGCCTAACGGACGGTCCATGGCGGTGAGGAGCGCCACCACCTCGCATCCGTGCGCCTCGCCCAACGCGACCATCGCGCCCGCGAGATCGAGCGACTGGTCCAGGTCGCGCAGGAACGACCCCGCGCCGCGCTTGATGTCGAGCACCAGCCCCGTCAGGTCCTCCGCCAGCTTCTTGCTCATGATGCTCGACGCGATGAGCGGCACCGACTCGATCGTCGCCGTCGCGTCGCGCAGCGGGTACATCCGGCGATCGGCCGGCGCGACCTCGGTGGTCTGGCCGATCAACACACATCCGATCCGCTCCACCTGCTCGCGCGCCGCGGCCAGCGTCAGATCGGTGCGCATCCCCGGGATCGATTCCAGCTTGTCGAGGGTTCCTCCGGTATGACCCAGCCCGCGGCCGGACATCATGGGTACCGTCACGCCCAACGACGCGATCAGCGGAGCGAGAATGAGCGACGTCTTGTCGCCGACACCGCCCGTCGAGTGCTTGTCGATGCGTGCCGATGCGAGATGGCCCAACGACAGTTGGGCGCCGCTGCGCCGCATGGCATCGGTCAACGCCGCGGTCTCGATGCGATCGAGGCCCTGGAGATAGACGGCCATGAGCATCGCGGCCATCTGATAGTCGGGCACATCGCCGGCTACGTACGACCGGATCAACGCATTCCATTCTGCCGGCTCGAGACGGCCGCCGTCGCGTTTACGCTCGATGAGGCGAGTGACGAGCATTGACCCGGATCCGGGGTATTTCTACGTTCTCGCTCGCGGCCCAAAGGCGCACGTGCGAGCTGACATCGCGCTTCCACCGTTCAATGTCGGAGCTTTCATGCACATCCGCTACCTCGTGACCGGCGCAGCGCTCGCGCTGTTCGCTGCTTCGGCGGCCAACGCGCAGTCGGCGGCAACACACATTGCCGAAGGCGACAGCGCGGACGCCGCGCTCAAGCCGACCGAGGCGCTCGAGCACTACGAGGCCGCGCTCGCGGCCGATTCGACCAACTACGAAGCGCTGTGGAAGGCATCCCGCGAAGAAGTGGACCTGGGCGAATTCGAGCCCGATAACGACAAGCGCAAGGCGTACTTCGCCGATGGCGAAAAGTTCGCGCGCCGCGCCGTCGCTGTCGATTCGACCAACGCCGAAGCACACTTCGCGCTCGCCCGTGCATTGGGGCGCGTCGCCCTCACGTTGGGCGCGCACGACCGCGTCAAATATGGAAAGGACGTCCGAACCCAAGCACTCGACGCGCTCAAGTACGACTCGCTGCACGCCGGCGCACTCCACGTGATGGGCCGCTGGAACGCCGAGATCATGCGGTTGAGCGGGTTCTCGCGGTTCTTCGCCAAAACATTTTTGGGCGGCGGCATTTTCGATCAGGCAAGTTGGGACTCAGCGGTCTACTACATGGAAAAATCGGTTGCCTCCGATCCCAAACGCATCGTCCACAAGTTGGACTTGGCGGAGATCTACCGCGATCGTGACAAGCCCGGCGATCGCGACAAGGCGCGCCAGGAATTCCAGGCGGTGATCGACGGTCCGGTGACCGAGTACAACGATAAGTTCTACAAGAAGCAGGCGACCGAGGAGCTGGCCAAGCTGCACTGAGCCCTGGTCGCCGAGCCTGCGCCGCACCCTTGCGGCGCAGGCCGCTTCACGAGAGGTTGAGACGTTCTCTCAGTCTTTTTTCGCCCCTCCGTGCACTCCTCCGAACGTCGTCGCGGAGGTCTTCCACGCTCTCGGACACGTGCTCTCCGAGGCGTCGAGCCCGTCGCTTGATCAACCGTCGCGTCTCATCGCCGGACTGAGGGGCGAGCAGCAGGGCGAGTCCTGCGCCGACGGCGATACCAACCATGAGGCCGGCTCCGAACATCGCCGCACCCGAACTATCGCGCTCCGCATCGATCTCGTGCACTTCGACATCGTCTGCGTCATCCGAGGTCGCGTCAGTCACGTCCGCCTCCGCTGCTTGTGGGTCGCCGTTGTGGGTCGATGACGTAATGAAATCTGTTGGGCGAGCCATCGTTAACTCCTCCTACTCTAGAAGCAACGAGTGTGAGCATGGCAAGAAGCTTGCTTAACGCTGCGGTATCTGTCGAGGTCTCACGATGTGCGACGCTGCCCAGCGCTCACATGCCCGTAGTCGAGGCGCACTCCGTTCGAGGACACGCATGACCAGCATCAGGTTGAAGACCGTGCTTCTCGTGGAGGACAACGAGGACAACAGGATCGTGTACTCCACGATTCTGCAGCACTTCGGCTATCGGGTGATGGAGGCCTTCAACGGCGAAGAGGGCATCGCGAAAGCGCGCACGGAGCAACCGGATTTGATCCTGATGGACATCTCGATCCCGGTGATCGATGGATGGGAAGCGACGCAGGTGCTCAAGCGCGATCCGACGACGCGTCGCATTCCGATCATTGCGCTAACGGCGCACGCACTCGCATCGGATCGGGAGAAGGCGATGGAAGTCGGATGCGACAGCTATCTCGCCAAGCCGTGCGAGCCCAAGACGGTGGTGAGCGAAGTGGAGCGGTTCATTGGTCGGGGCGATGGACGGTGATGTACGCCGTCCGGCGCGGGTCCTCATCGTCGACGACAGTGAGGACAGCCGCGAGGTACTCCGGGTGCGTTTCGACGCAACCGGATACGAGACGACGTGCGCGTGTGACGGTGCGGAGGCCCTGAGGCTCGTCGCCGAGTCACCGCCGGACGTGATCGTGCTCGACGTCATGATGCCGCGCATCGACGGTCACGAAGTCGCGCGCCGCCTCAAAGCCGATCGCTCGCTGCCGTTCATTCCCATCATCATGCAAACGGCGCTGGACGAGGTCGAGCGTAAAGTCGAAGGCTTGACTGCGGGCGCCGACGACTACGTCACCAAACCTGTCGAGTTCGTCGAGCTGGAAGCGCGGGTGCGCGCGATGCTGCGCATCAAGGCACTCCAAGATGCGCTGCAGCGCCGGGAGTCCGAGCTCGAGAGTGCGAACGCGCGTCTGAGCGAGCTCGCGGTGTCGGATCCGCTCACGGGTCTCGACAATCGCCGCCGGTTGGACGAGCGCTTCCGCGAGATGTTCGAGCACGCCGTGCGTCTACGCGAGCCGTTGGCCGTGGCCATGTTCGATCTCGACCGGTTCAAGCAGGCGAACGACGACTTCGGGCATCGCGCGGGCGACGAGATGCTGAGACAAATCGGCTCCGTGCTGCGCACGTCCATGCGCGAGATCGACCGGGTTGGGCGGTACGGCGGCGAGGAGTTTCTGGTGCTCTTGCCGGGCACGCCGCTCGACGCGGCGGTGACCTTCGCCGAGCGGGCGCGTCTCAGGGTAGCGGCGCACCGGTTCTCGTTCGAGGGGCGGGATTTCCAAGCGACGATCAGCTGTGGCGTCGCCGCGTGGCCGGACCCGCGGTTACTCAACCGCGACGAGTTACTGCAAGCCGCCGACGACGCACTGTATGTGGCCAAGCGAACGGGACGCGACCGCGTCGTCCGTTACGCCAGCGCCGAGTTCACCGCGAACGTCAGGAACTTCCATGACCAGCACGGCAGTGGAGCGCCCGCGGGAGGAGGATTCGCCATCGGGCCACGGTGACACGGTCGCCGCGCTTCGCGCGCGCGTCGCGGAGCTCGAGCGCGAGCGCGATCACCTGGTGGCCGTGGTCGACATCCTCACCGAGATTTCTGCGTCACTGCACTTCGTCGACATTCTACAGACCATCGCCAAGAAGTTAGGCGACACGTTCGGCCTGGACCGCTGCTCCATTTATCTGTTGGGCGAGCAACGCGACGTGCGCCTCATGGCGACGTACGAAGCGCCGGCCATGAGCAACCTGATCGTCGACCTCGACCGGTATCCGGAGCTCAAGCGGGCGTTCCAGAGCGGCGAGACGGTGTTCATTCCCGACGCCCAAGTCGACCCCATGATGCAGCACATGCAATCGGTGCTCGCGCTGCGCAACGTCCGATCGATTGTGGTGGTGCCGATCCGGTGGCGGGGCACAGTCATCGGCGCGATTTTTCTGCGCACCGAGCGCGACGGCGCTCCGTTCTCCGATCGCGACGTGCGGTTCTGCCAGGTGGTGGCCGCCCTCACGGCGAACGCGCTGCGCAACGCGCACCGCTTCGAAGCGCTCCAACGGGGCCAGAAGGAAGCCCAACGCGCCAATCGCCAGAGCGAGCTGCAGCGCATCGCGCTGATCGCGTTCGTCCGCCGCCTGCTCGACCGTTACACGAATACGGAAGACCATATGTGGGCGGAGACGTTGCTGGCGACGTCGGCCGACGAGGAGCTGGAGCGCCTGGTCTCTGTCACAATGGAAGTGGTGGGAGAAGAAGCGAAGAGCTAGCCAGGGAAGCGCGCGCGTGCGCGCGCTTCCCCGTCGCATTATTTTTTCGTCGTGCCGACCCCCGACGACCGCGCCCGCGAGCTCCGCCGACTCCTCGAGCACGCGAATCACCGCTACTACATGCTCGACGCACCCGAGATCTCGGATCGCGAATACGATCTGATGATGCGGGAGCTGCGCGACATCGAAGAGAAATATCCCGAGGTTCGCACGGCGGATTCGCCCACGCAGCGTGTGGGCGCGCCGGTGCAGAGCGCTCTCACCAAGGTCGTTCACATGGTGCCGATGCTGTCACTCGGCAACGCGTTCGACGATGACGAGCTTCGGGATTGGGAAGTGCGCGCGGTGCGCGTAGCGGGCGAGGAAGTGCGCGCGGCGGGGTACACGGCGGAGCTCAAGATCGACGGCAACGCGGTGAATCTCACGTACGAGCGTGGGCTGTTGGTGCGAGGCGCGACGCGGGGCGACGGCCTCGAAGGCGAGGATGTCACCGTCAATTTGCGGACGATCCACGACATCCCGCTGCGACTGAACACGCCTAACCCGCCGGAATTCATCGAGGTGCGCGGCGAGTGCTACATGACGTTCGACGGATTCGAGAAGCTCAACGACCGTCGGCGCCAGGACGGCGAGAAAGTCTTCGCGAATCCTCGCAACTCGGCGGCAGGCTCGTTGCGGACGTTGGACCCGTCGATCACCGCGCGGCGTCGCCTGCGGTTCTTCGGCTATGCCGTCGAGCCGGCGCCGGGCGTCCGGCTGCCGTTCAAGACCCAGTGGGCCCTGCTCGACACGCTCGAAGGCTGGGGATTCCCCGTCGAACCGCATCGCCGCCGGTGCGAGACGCTCGACCAGGTCGTGGCTTTCGTGCAAGAGGTCGAGCACTCACTGCGCGCCAAGCTGGCGTTCGGCATCGACGGCGTGGTGGTGAAGGTCGATGCGCGGAACGTGCAGGACGAGTTAGGCGACGTGGGACGCGAGCCGCGGTGGGCCATCGCGCGCAAGTTCGCGCCGGACATCGAAGTCACCCGTCTCCTCGACATCAAGGTGAACGTCGGCCGCACGGGCGCGCTCAATCCGTACGCGGCGCTCGAGCCCGTCGAGATCGGCGGCGTGATCGTGAAGCTCGCCACGCTCCATAACGAGGCGCTGGTTAGGCAGAAGGACCTGCGGGTGGGCGATTGGGTGCAGGTCAAGCGCGCGGGCGAAGTGATCCCGCAAGTGATCGGGCCGATCCCCGAGCGTCGCGACGGGACGGAGCGCGAGTGGCACATGCCGGATCGCTGTCCGGCGTGCGACACGCCCATCGAGCGCGACGCCGATCAGGCCGCGGTCTACTGTCCGAACGTGGCGTGTCCCGGACGACAGCTCGAGGGGCTGGTGCACTTCGCGTCCGGCGGTGCGATGGACATTCGCGGATTGTCGTACGCGCGCATCCGGCAATTCATCGACGCCGGTCTCGTCCACGATTTCGGCGACATCTTCGCGCTTACCATCGAGCAGGTGGTGGAGCTCGACCGCTTCGCCCAGAAGAGCGCCGAGAATCTCATCGCCGCGATCACGGCGGCCAAGCAGCAGCCGCTGATGCGCCTGCTCAACGGACTCGGCATCCTGCACGTGGGGGAAATGGCCGCCCAACTCCTGGCGAGGCATTTCCGGACGCTGGACGCGATCGCGCAGTCGAGCGAAGAACAAATCACGTCCGTGCGCGGGGTGGGCGAGATCATCGGCCGATCGGTCGCGACGTACTTCGCCAACGACACCACCAAGCATCTGGTCGAAAAGCTGCGCGCGCACGGCGTGAACTTCCTCGAGCCGGCCGGCAAGCACGCGGGCGACGGCACCGGTAGCCTGGCGGGCAAGACAGTCGTCATCACCGGTACGCTGCCCACGGTCTCGCGCAAGGCGGCAACCGAAATGGTGCAGAACGCCGGCGGACACGTGACATCGGCGGTGTCCAAGAGCACGAGCTTCGTGGTCGCGGGCAGCGATGCCGGCAGCAAACTCGACCGCGCTCGAGAACTCAAAGTCGAAGTGATCGACGAGGACGAGCTCTTGCGCCGCGCGGGAGCCGAGCCTAAAAACCAGTAACGTTGGCGCGCCGAGCACAGAGCGCCCGGACTCGTCCCGACACACGAGGCACCTCATGGCCGACACGATCAATCTCGCCGATCACGCGCTGGTGGCAGTGAGCCGTCCGGCGATTCACGCGCTCCGGGCTGCGTTGCTGCGCGACGTGGGACCGTCATCGGCGGCGGCGCTGCAGGAAGCGGGATACGCCGGCGGCGCCGCGGTGTTCGAGGCGTTTCGCGCCTGGCTCCACGAGCGCGGCGACGGCGAGCCCGAGGACCTCGATTTTGATGCGTTCCAGCGGCGCGCGTCGGAGTACTTCCACCTCGCGGGCTGGGGCACGCTCGAGATCGGATCGCTTCGCGATGCGGTGGCCACCGTCGACACGGACGATTGGGGCGAGGCAAATCCGGACGAGCATCTGGACCAACCGGGTTGCCACTTCACGACCGGGATGCTGGCCGACTTCTTCGGCCGGTTCTCGGACGTTCCGTTGGCGGTGCTCGAGGTGGAGTGCCGCTCGGCCGGTCACGATCGCTGCCGGTTTCTGCTGGGCAACGGCGACGTGATGCGCTTTCTCTACGACCGGATGGAGCAGGGCGAGGGTTACGACGCGGTGGTCGGCGCGGTGGTGTGAGCGTCCGTTAGGCGGCAGGGCGCGACGCGCCGCTGCCTAACGGAAGGGGTCAAGCGTCCGACGCGAGCAGGTCTTCGTCCCACGGGAGCACGATCGTGCTCTCGGTTTCCAACGCGGAGAAGTCGGGCTCGTACGTCCCGGTGCGGAATCCCACCGCGGTGCGCACGTCGGCCGCGCCCGCGTTCACGATCGCGGCCACGGCCATGCGCAGCGTCTCGCCGCTGTCGCAGGTCTCGTCCACGACGAGCACGCGCCGATTGCGCACTTCCACCGGCGCCGCTCCGAAAATCGCCGGTGTTTCCCGCGGCGACTCGGCGTGAAACCGGCGGCTCACGAGGATCGAGTGAAATTCGCGCCCCAAGATCGCCGCGACCACCGCGCCGGGAACGACGCCGGCCGTCGCGACGCCGACCACGATCTCGGGGTCGTACTCGCGGGCCACCTTGAGTGCGAGCGCGCGCGACAGCTCGCCGAAGAGCGGCCAATCGACCTGGAATACGCCGCGCGTTCGGTCCGCGGGTTTGCGTCGTGGCGCCACCAAGTCCTCCCCAGGTTCGCGGCCGACTTCGCCTCGTGTCGCGTAAGGTATCGTCGCGTCGTCGCCGCCGACAGCGCGGTTGCCGCAGTGCGTTGTGCCGCGTAAGTTTGCCCTCGACAGGTACGCCGGATGCGCATCCTGCACTGCGACGTTGCGGTGCGTCCATCCCACCCACGTTCCCGACTCTAGACGCGATCGCATGTCCTGGTGGAGCCGCTTGACGGGTGGTGGAACGGCGCACTCGCACCGACCCCAACGTCTCGACTACTTGAGCGAAGCGCTGGCGCTCGAACGCCAGGGTGACTACGACGCGGCGCTCACGTCGTACCGGCTCGCGTTGCGCGATCAGCCCAACGATCAGCGCATACTCCAGAACATGGCGATTGCATATTCGCGCACCGGTCGATTGGACGATGCCATCCGCTGCTATAGGCGAGCGCTCGAAATCGATCCGCAATTGAGCGGCGCGCACTACGGTCTCGCGTACTTGCTGCTGAAACGCGGTGATGGCCAGGGCGCCGAGCGTCATCTCACGGCGTTTCTGGAGCATCCGCCGGCCACGACGGAAGCCGAACGCTGGGTCCAACACGCCCGGCAGACGATCGAGCAGATCCGGAGCGGCACCGGCGCGGACTCTCTCCCCGGAACGGAATAGCGAGTGGGAACCGTCCTTGCCGTAGTCAGCCAGAAAGGCGGTGTCGGCAAGACGACGACCGCGGTGAATCTCGCGGCCGCGTTCGCGCGCCGCGGCATGAAGACCCTCCTCGTGGACGTGGATCCGCAGGGCGCGGTGCGCTACGGTGTCGGACTGCGCTCGGACCATGTCACGGTCGGGATCTCCGATTATCTATCGGGGGAGAAGACGCTGCGCGACATCATCCTGCCCACGGCGCTGCCGTGGCTGCGGGTGATTCTCGCCGGCACGGTGAGTGCGGCCACGAATCACGTCGCGTATCAGCATCGGATGGAGGAATCGACGGTGCTTCCCGATTTGTTGGCCATGGCGCGGCAGCGAACGGATGTCGTGGTGGTCGACACGCCGCCGGGCTTGGGCCCAACGGTGGAGCGGGTGCTGTCGGCGTCGCAGCACGTGATCGTGCCGTTGCAAGCGGAGCCGCTGGCGCTCCAGACCACGCCGCAGATCCTGCGCGGCATTCAGGACATCGTGTCGACTAACGACGAGCTGACGCTCGATGGGCTCGTGCTCACGATGTACGACGAGACGAGCGAGACGAGCGTGCGCGTGTCCGAGTACGTGCGGCGTCATCTGCCGCGCAACATGGTGTTCGATCTGGTGATTCCCCGGAGCACGGCGGCGGCCGATGCGTTCGCGGCGGGCCAGCCGGTGGTGTTGCGCTCGCCGGCCGATGCGGCCGCGCAGGCGTACGTGAACCTCGCCACCGAGCTCGCGTCGCGGTTCGAGTGATGGCGCGCGCGCTCCGGGCGACGGGCATTGCGCTCCTGATCGCCGCGGTCGCCGCGGCGTGCAACGAGGTGGGCACCAACCCGAACACGCCGGTGGCGATCCAGCTGGATGCGCCGGCGTCGCCGTCGGTCCTGTTGGGCGACACGCTGCGCGACAGTTTGGGTGTCGCCGCGCCGCTCCACGTGGTGGTGTTCAACTTCAAGAACGACAGCATCCCCGGTATTCCGGTATCGTTTCTGGCCGTCGACTCGACGGGCTCGGTGTCGGTGGACAAATCGTTAGGCGTGGTGGTGGGCCACCAGCTGATCGGCCAGGTGTTGGTGGTGGCGACGGCGGCGGGGCTGCAGTCGATTCCCGACACGATCGCCGTGGTCGACACGCCGTCGGTGATGATCCCGCAGGACTCGTCGCGCGACAGCGTGGACTACAGCTTCGCCGGCGGCCTGCGCGACACCGTCCTCACGCTGCGTGTTCGGCTCTTGCACTTGCCCGATTCGGTGGCGGTGCCCGACTATCTCGTGCACTACACGATTCTGCATCCGTCGCCGTTCAACAACGCGGACTCGACCAACGTGCAGCTGGTGAATCCCGCGGCCCAAGCCGAGCTCGTGGACACCACCGACGCGACGGGCACCACGCAGCTTGGTCTTCGCATCACGCCGTTCACGCACGCCTTCAACGACTCGATCGTGGTCGAAGTGAGCGCCGCCGCCCCGGGCGGTTTGCCGAATAAGAGTCCGGTGCGGTACGTTAGGCGGATCAACATCCACTGACCGGCGTGCCGCGACAGCGGCCGCCGGGATGCCGAGGTGTCCATGACGGTGACTGCCGAGCCGCCCGCGGCCGCGGGCCGGGATCCGCGACTCGCACCGACCACGCTCACGCGTCTCTTCTTCGACGCGGTCGAGGGCTACGATCGGCCTAACGCGCTGCACGTGAAGGTGGGCGGCGCGTATCAGCCGATTTCGCACCGCACGCTGGGGGAGCGCGTCCGGCACGCGGCGTTCGGATTGCGCGCACTCGGCCTCGCCGAGGGCTCGTCGATCGGCATTCTGTCGGAGAATCGTCCCGAGTGGGCGATCGCCGACTACGCCTGCCTCACGGCGCGCTATCTCGACGTCCCCATCTATCCGACGTTGCCGGCCGAGCAGATGGCGTACGTGCTGCGGGACTCGGGGGCGGCGGCGATTTTCGTGTCCTCGCCGGAACAGGCGCGAAAGGTGGCGGCGATGCGCGCGTCGCTGCCGGCGCTCAAGTACGTGATCGCATTCGACGATGTGAGCGGCGATGGCATCGATCTCACGATGGCCGCGCTCGAGGCGCGCGGCGCCGCGAGGGAGACGCCGGACGCCGCGACGCAGTATCGCGCCGACGCGATGGCGATCGCGCCGGATCAGGTCGCGACGATCATCTATACGTCGGGCACGACGGGCGAGCCCAAGGGCGCGATGCTCACGCACGGGAACATGGCGTCGAACGTCGCCGCGGTCGCGAAGGTGATTCCGATCACGGATGATGACGCGTCGCTCAGTTTCCTGCCCTTGTCGCACGTGTTGCAGCGGCATTTTGACTATCTCATGTTCGCCACCGGCGTGTCGATCGCGTACGTGGAGTCGATGGACACGATCACCGTGAACATGGTCGAGATTCGCCCGACGCTGGTGGTGGCGGTGCCGCGCGTCTACGAGAAGATCTATGCGCGCGTGCTGGAGAACGCGTTGGCGAGCGGCGCACTCAAGAAGCGCATCTTTTTTTGGGCGCGCGCGGTGGGCGAGCGGTGGGCGGACGTCCGCCTGGCCGGCCGTGCGCCGAATCCGTTGCTCGCGGCGCAGTACGCGATCGCCCAGCGGCTCGTGTTCTCGAAGCTGCGCGAGCGGGTGGGCGGGCGGCTCCGGTACTTCGTATCGGGCGGCGCGCCGCTGGCGCCGGCGATCAACACGTTCTTTTATGCGGCGGGGCTGGTGATCCTCGAGGGTTACGGCCTAACGGAAACGTCGCCGGTGATCGCGGTGAACACGCCCATCCGGTATCGCATCGGCACCGTGGGCCCGCCGGTGTCCGGCGTCGAGGTGGTGATCGCGCCCGACGGCGAGATTCTCGTTCGCGGGCCCAACGTGATGAAGGGATACTTCAACAAGCCGGACGCGACGCGCGACGCCATCGATCAGGGCGGCTGGTTCCACACCGGCGACATCGGCGTGCTCGAGGACGGCTTCCTCCGCATCACCGATCGCAAGAAGGACATCATCGTGACCGCGGGCGGCAAGAACATCGCGCCGCAGCCGATCGAGAATCACATCAAGATGAACAAGTACGTATCGCAGGCGGTGATGATCGGCGACCAACGGAAATTTCCGATCGTGCTCGTGGTGCCGAACTTCGAGCAGCTCGAGAAGTGGGCGAAGCACAAGAACCTGTTGTACGCCGATCACCAGCAGCTGCTCGCCCAACCGGCGGTGAAGGCGAAGATGGAGAAGGAGGTGTTGGGCAATCTGTCCGGGCTGGCCAGCTTCGAGACGCCCAAGCACGTGATCCTGGTGGATCGGGACTTCTCGGTGGACACGGGCGAGCTGACGCCGACGCTCAAGGTGCGGCGGCGGGTGATCGACAAGAAGTACAAGGCGGCGATCGACCAGCTCTACGCCGAGCACGAGGGCGAGCACCACGCGCACGGGTGAGCTTCTCGGGCGGGTGAGCTCCTCTGTGAGCTCCTCTGTAGTTGTCTCAAAGGATGACGACAAGGATGCAATGGATGGGGAGGATTGCCTCGTCGCGAGGGCTGGTACATCGTAGACGCGCGCCGCATTCTCCACGCGGGTGCGGCGTTGAGTCAGGATGCGCATCGAAACGATCTTCCCAATCCATTGCATCCTTGTAGTCATCCTTTGAGACAACTACAGAGGAGCTCACCAAGCGGGCCGGGCATCGCGGCCCCCGCAGTCTTTCACGCTGCCCGCACACTCACCTGCTCGAACGTACGCGGCTGGCGCGCGCTCGCCTAACCTGACGGGTGGGCGGCTCTGGCGAGCGTGGTGAGCTCGTGCTTTTCGCCTAACCAGTCGGATGCGTCGCGGGCGCGCTCCACGATGCCGGGCGGGACCGGCGCCGCGGCGGGCGCGAGCAACCGGCCCGTCGGGCGCAGGGCAGCGACGCTGGTCTCGACGAATGGCGCGGTAGCGTGCGCTGCGTCGAGGGCGACGCCGCGGACCGCGTCCGGCCGCAGCGGCAGCGTGTCGTCCGCGCGCGCGACCGACACGCCGAACCCGCTCGACACGTGGGACGCCGGGTCGATGGCGAGCACGTGGATACCGTCGACCAGCGCGGCCACCTCGTGGGCCGCGTCGGCCCAGGCGCCGGCGAGCACGACGAGACCGCCGGATTCCGTTAGGCCCAGGAGCGCGGCGACCCGCAGCGCGCGCTCGGCGAGATCCGGGGCCGGTGGCGCGGGCGACGGCGGCGACCGGCGGGCGGCGGCGGCGGCGGCGGCGGCGGCGCGGAAGTCGGCCACGCCGGCGGCAATCGGATAGCGGGCGCCGCAAATCGGGCAGCCCAGCGCGCCGGTGATGATGTCGCGATCCTCGAGGCGGTCGGCTTGCGCCACCAGCCACGTGAGCTCGTGGGGGCGCGTGCAGCGGAATGCATCCACGACCTCGATGAACATCTTCCGTTAGGCCGACGACAGGCGCAGCTCGTCGATGTTGACGGCGGCCGGCCGGGTGATCGCGTACAGCACCGCGTCGGCCACCGCGTCGGCCGCGAGCATCGCGTCGCGCGGCGGGAAGCGCCCCGTGCCCGCGAGATCGCCCCAGATGCCGGTGTCCGTTGGGCCGGGCGACACCAGCGTCGCGCGCACGCCCGTGCCGCGGAGCTCCTCGCGGATCACGTCGTGCAGCGCGCGCGCGCCGAACTTGCCCGGCGAGTAGGAGCCGTTCCCCGGGAACGCCACGCGATCGGCCACCGAGCCCACGGTCACGATGTGGCCGCGGCCGCGGGCGCGCATCGCGCCGACCACGGCGTGCGCGAGATAGAAGCCGGCGTTCAGGTTCACGGCGATCGCCGTCGCGAATTCCTCGGGCGTGATGTCGGTCACCGGACGCGGATGGAAGATGCCGGCGTTGTTGACCACGATGTCCGGCGCGCCGGCGAACGCGAGTGTCACCACCTGCATCGCGCGCCCCACCGCCGCCGGGTCGGCGACGTCGCACGGAATGGGAAGCGCCGCCGCGCCTAACTCAGCGGCCCGTTGGGCGAGGGCGTCGGCGCCCCGCGCCAGCATCGCCACGCGCGCGCCGCGCGCCGCCAGCGCCCGCGCAATAGCGAGCCCGATGCCGCGCGACGCGCCCGTGACCACGACGCCCCGCCCCGCCAGCACCGCGCCCGCGTGCTCCGGCGCGGGCGGCGTGCTCCCGCCCGCCATCACCGGACCGTCGGCGTGTGCCCGTGCGCCAGATACAGGAACTCTTCGCGCGTCCGCGCGTCGTTGCGGAAGATCCCCCGCACCGCCGACGTCACCGTCTGCGAGTTCTGCTTCTGGACGCCGCGCATCATCATGCACAGATGATACGCCTCGATCACCACGCCCACGCCCTTGGGATTCAGGACGTCCTGGATGGCCGTGGCGATCTCTTCCGTTAGGCGCTCCTGCACCTGCAGCCGGCGCGCGAACACTTCGACGATGCGCGGCAGCTTGGACAGGCCGACGATCTTGTTGTCGGGGATGTACGCGATGTGGGCCTTGCCGAAGAACGGCAGCATGTGGTGCTCGCACATCGAGTAGAGCTCGATGTCGCGCACCATCACCATGCTCGAATGCGGCTCCTCGAACACGGCGTCGTTCACCACGTCGTGCACGTCCATGTCGTAGCCGCGCGTGAGCCACGTGAGCGACTTCGCCACGCGGAGCGGCGTCTTGAGCAAGCCCTCGCGATCGGGATCCTCGCCGATCAGCTCGAGCATCCGGTGCACGACCGACTCGAACTCGGGCGCGTGTTCCGGTGCGTGATCGTCGTCCGCCTCGAGATGCATGCGGCTCGCCGCGCGCACTCGGGCCTCGGTGCTCGCGCCGTCCGCCTTACTGTCCTTCGTACTCGACATAGTTGTTGTCCGTCTCCCAGAGACGCAGGCGCGTGAGCGTCGCCGGACGCACCACCGGCGCCAGGACGTTCCAACACGCGACCACGAGATTTTCCGCGGTCGGGTTGATGCCCTCCATGAAATCGACGTCGATGTTCAAGTTGCGATGATCCATCTTGTCGACGAGATGCTGCTCGACTACGT
>JANWIK010000041.1 GCA_025449955.1 Gemmatimonadaceae bacterium | reverse complement strand
TGATCGAGGACACCGTGAGGCGGCACGATTTTCTCCTCACGCCCTGCAGCCCCGAGACGTTCGCGATCATCTACCGGCACGTTGGGCATCACCCGAGCTGCTTCGAGAATCTCGTTCGCGGACTCGAGCCGTTCGGCATTGCGCCCGACGCGATCCCGACGACGCTCAACGTCTTCATGAACGTCGACGTGCTGCCGTCCGGCGAGCTGCGCATCTTGCCGCCCCGATCCCGCGCCGGGGATCACATTCTGTTGCGCGCCGAGATGGACCTCATCGTCGGCGTCACGGCGTGCTCCGCGCCCCTCTCGAACAACGGCCGGCTCAAGCCGATCGACGTCGAAGTCCACGAGCTGCCGCATGACGCCTAACGAGCACCCGCATCGGCGTGGCGGCATGGCGCAGCACGGTGCCGCGGTACGGGACGCCGCCGAGGATGATGCGGGCGCCCAACGCGAGCCAGCTGCAGATCGCGCGCTCGGCGACCCAGGCCGGCGCGAACAGGGATGCGCTCGCCGGAAACACGCGTGCGCCGCCGCCGCGCCGGCGGCCCGCCTCGGCGGCGAGTACCAACACGACGGCGGCGATGGCGAGCGCGGCCCAACGGCCGGTGGCGCCGAGTGCCACCGCCGCCGGGAGAACCGCGAGCTCGAGCCCAAGCCTGACCGGGCGCGCGAGCTCGTCGTACGCCTGACGCACGCGCTGCGACCAGAAGTGGCGCGTCGACGACGGGCGGCGGAGCACGAACGCGTCGAGGAGAATCATCTCGCGGCCGCCGGCGGCGATCACGGTGCGCACGAGCTCCAGGTTCTCGAACATCGCCCGGCCGTCGTACCCGCCGGTGGCCCGCAACACCCCCCGCCTAACGCCGAGCGTGCCCGGCCAGTCGCCGCCCGTCAGGCGGTTGAGCAGCATGCGGGCCGTGTCCCATCGCGCATGCCACGGAAGCGGATCGAAATAGTTTTGCGGGCGCGCGACGTCGGCCGACTCGAGCGCGCGCGCGACGCGCGCCAGGGATTCGTCATCGTAGCGCACGTCATCATCGGCGATGATCACGTGTTCGTGCGACGCGAGGCGCAATCCGGTGAGCACCGCGCCGACCTTCCCCATCACCGTCGCGAGGTCGGCGTCCGGCGTCACGTGACGAAGGTCGATGTCCGGTGTCGTG
Source organism: Gemmatimonadaceae bacterium (assembly GCA_025449955.1). Classification (GTDB taxonomy): domain Bacteria; phylum Gemmatimonadota; class Gemmatimonadetes; order Gemmatimonadales; family Gemmatimonadaceae; genus JADGGM01. The sequence goes on along the minus strand of JANWIK010000041.1, from coordinate 4,327 downwards.
CGCCATTCGGCCGCGTGCGCCGCAAAGATCTCCAGCGCCGACCCGTCCACGACGATCGTCTCGGCGCGTTGGGCGAGCCAGCGCACGTAGGGCGCGAGGTCGCTCTCGGCGTCCAAGGCCATCGATTTGATCGGAAGGATGTACGTGAGGCGCGCCATGGATGACAACGTCTCTTCCTCCTCCGGGTCGCTCGGCGATCTGCCGCCGCGGGAGATGCGCTCATCGCTCCACCGCATCGTAGACTGGGCTTCCGATTATCGCGAGACCATCGAGCGTCGCCCGATCGGCCCGGCGGTGCAACCGGGAGAAATCGCCGCGCACTGCCCTGCCGATGCGCCAGACGAGCCCGAGTCTCTCGACGCGATCCTCGCCGACATCGATTCGGTCGTGATGCCGGGAATCGTGCATTGGGGCCATCCAGCGTTCCTCGGATATTTCGGCAGCACGAGCAACGGACCCGCACTCCTCGGCGAGATCGTCGCCGCCGCGCTCAACGTGAGCGCGATGACGTGGCGGACGTCGCCCGCGGCAACAGAGTTGGAGGGCGTGGTGCTCGAGTGGATTCGTCGGATGATAGGATTATCCGATGCGTTCATGGGTGTGGTGTACGACACGGCCTCCGTCGCCGTGTTCCACGCGCTCGCCGCCGCACGCGAGCGCTGCGCACCAATGATACGCGAGCGCGGCATCGCCGGACGAACCGACGTGCCCGTGTGCCGGGTGTATGCGTCGGACCAGGCGCACAGCTCGATCGAGAAGGCGATGATCGCCCTGGGGCTCGGCGAGACGAACGTGGTGCGTATCCCGAGCGATTCGGTGTTCAGGCTCGACGTGGCTGCGTTGCGCGCGGCGATCGAGGCGGACGTGCAATCGGGCTTCCGGCCGATGGCTGTGATCGCGACGGTCGGCACGACGTCGACGACGAGCGTCGACCCGGTCGCCGAGATCTGGCCGGTGTGCCGCGAGCACAACGCGTGGCTCCACGTGGACGCCGCGTACGGTGGCGCGTTAGGCATTCTTCCCGAGGGGCGTTGGGCCTTGGACGGCGTCGATCGGGCGGACTCGGTGGTGGTGAATCCGCACAAGTGGATGTTCGTGCCGCTCGACTTCAGCGCGCTCTACACGCGCCATCCCGCCGCGCTGCGCGCGGTGTTCTCGCTGACGCCGGACTACCTTCGCGGCGACGCTGCGGTTGGTCAGGTGGACTACATGGATTACGGGCTGCCGCTCGGCCGGCGATTCCGCGCGCTCAAGGCGTGGATGGTGTTCCGCGCCTTCGGCCGCGCCGGCATCGCCGGGCGGATCCGCGAGCACTGTCGCCTTGCACAACTGTGGGCGAGCTGGGCGGACGCGGACCCGATGTTCGAGCGCGCCGCGCCGGTGCCGATGGCGGTCGTGTGCTTTCGCTGCGTTAGGCATGGGATCGACGACGACGAATGCGACCGCCTGAACGCGGCGATCGTGCGCGCGGTGAACGCATCCGGGGAAGCGTACCTCACGCACACGACACTCCGCGGGCGCACCGTGATGCGCGTCGGCATCGGCAACGTGCTCACCACCTCCGAGCATCTCGAGCGCGCATGGGAGTGCGTGCGGCGCGAGGCACAGCGACACATCCCTAACGCGATGGACCCGAGTGCCGGCTCCGTTCGTGATATCGGTTAGGCGGCGTTACCGCGCCGCAAAACGCTGATTGATCCACGTCGCGATCAACTCGAGCGCCGTGGGCGAGATGGTCTCGTCGATGGTCGCGTATTCCGACGGCAGGCCGGTCTTCGCCGGCTGCATTAGGTGATTGAGTCCGGGCAGCTCCACCTCGCGATGGTCGCGATTGCCGCCCGCGGTGAGCGCCGTGTCGATAGCCGCGAGGTTTTCCTTCGCCAACACTTGCACGTCGAGCGAGCCATCGATCGCAAGAACGGGCACGTGCACCGCACGGAGCGTCGGCCTGGGATCGTAGCGCAAGAAGAAACGCATCCACGGTGACGTGAGCACCGGAACTGCGTGGTCGATTGTTTGCGCGACGGTAGGGCGCGCGGCGTCGGGAACGGTCTTGAGAATATCCTCTTTGGCCGCCGCAAGGCGAGCAACAGCGTCCGCCGAGTCGCGCGCTCCGATGACGGCCGCGAATAATCGGTGATTGATCGACATGGACATTGCAAGCTGGCCTTCGTTAGCACCACTCAGACGCGCCATTTGTTGCGACTGTGCGAGCAACACCGAATCGCCGGGCACGCCCGGCCCGGCCATGAGAACGAGAAACGCGACGTCTCGCGTGCGTGAAGCGACCAACGGACCAATGAGCCCGCCCTCGCTGTGGCCGAGAATCCCGATGTGGTCGTGCGCGACGTCGCTCACCGTTTTCAAATACTTGACGCCCGCCTCGGCGTCGGCGGCGAAGTCAGCGCTCGTGGCCTCGGTGAAGCTCCCTGTCGATTTCGCCGTCCCGCGGTCGTCACACCGAAGCGACGCGATCCGATGGCGCGCGAGATAATCGGCGATCACCAGGAATGGGCGATGTCCCATCAGCGCTTCATCGCGGTCCTGTGGGCCCGAACCCGTGACGAACACCACCGCCGGAAACGGGCCGGCGCCGGCCGGCGTTAGGAGCGTGCAGCTGAGCTCAACGCCGGGCACGGACGGAATCGTGACGTCGCTCGCGCGATAGGGGAACGGCGGCTTGGGATCCTGTGGTCGCGTCGCCGGCTTCGGCGCAGTCGCCGCGGCGCCGCGCGTGAAGGTGAGCGGGAACGACGCACCTTGCGTGAACGTTCCGCGCAGCGTGTCGCCCGACGGCGTGAGCACGCCCGCATATGAGATGTGCTGCGTTGGAAGCGCGAACGTCAGCGAGTCGCCGTGCGTCGCGACCACCGCCGGAATCTCGGCGTTTCCCTGATCGACGCTGATCATCGTTCCGGCGAGCGTTCCGCTCGAGTCCCGCACGACGAGGTTGAGGCGGAGCGGAACGGCGCCGGCGTTCAGCACGCCCGACCACGTCCCGACGAAACGTTGATGGCTGGACGAGGAATCGGCGGTCTGCGCCGACGCGACGGCCGGGAGCAGAACGACAAGGCACATCATGAAGCGAAATCGCATGGTGGTTCCTCGGTCAGGTTTAGCGCTGCTCATCCGTCAGGCGTCGAGCCGCGAGGTAGTCGCCCGGTCGCTGTATCAGGACGCCCGCGGCGCGCCGCCCGAAATAGGCACCAAAATGCGCCCGGTCACCCGTTAGGAGGTGGGTCGCGCCCGCCGCGATGGCGGCGAGCAGGATCGGAAGATCCTCGTCCGGCAGCTTCACGTTAGGCGGAATATTTCCGTTAGCAATGTCCGGCACGATCTCGAGCGCGGTTATCAAGGTGCGGGGGCGCGAGCGCGCGTCCCGTTCTTCCAGATTCCGACTCGCTTCCTCGATCGCGTACGGTGAGCTGAGCAGCGCGATGTCGGTGTTCGATGTCCACAACCGTTCGAGCGCGCTGTCCGCGCGATACGCGGCGGAAAAGAGCACGTTGGCATCGAGGAACACGCGATGCGTCTCGCCGCGCCGACCACGCGTGCCCGTTGGTGCCCGGGCGATCACCGGCGAGACGTCTGCCGCGCTTTTCGTGCTTTCCGTTCACGCGGCGGTCGACCGTGCGGAATGTGCGCCGGATCGAGTCCCATGCGACGGACACGGTCCTTGGCGCTTCCATAGTCCTCGGCGTCCACGGCATTCTCGAGGAGAAAGGCGGCTTTCCGCTCCGGCGTGTACGTCTCGGTGGCGATAGCGATGGCTGGTCGAATGAGAATGCCGTCGGGTCGTTCTTCGGCGATGATGAGGGCGCCCTCGTTCAAGCCGAACCGGCGACGGAGCGCCGCGGGTATGACCAGCGTTCCGCGCTTCCCCACCCGCCCGGTCTCGGATCCCGTCATGCCATTGCCTCCGAATATCAGAAACTCAGACATTCTGAATATGTCTGCCGACATGGGGAGATTGGCAAGTCTTTTCTCATGTTCATCCGTCGATTGGTCAAGTGGACGGCATGGACTCGCACGCGGAGCGCCTGGAGGATGATGAAATCGAGCGTGCCTTGCAGCCAATCCGCCAGAGCACGCTAGCGCACCAACGAGGCGGCATCGCTAATCCATTCGCGATGACCCTTTGCCCCGCGAGAGTTGCCGTTCGCCCTCACGCGTCGTGTCGAAGGCCTGGCACCGCGATGTAAGAACGATTGTTGCGCCGACAAGCGAGACGGGGGAGAACGACGTTGCGTTCGAGCCCAACGCATACGCTTCGCGCACGGAGGTGCACATGCGCCCTTCTCGATTCGTGACGATCGGCATCATCGTC
>JANWIK010000040.1 GCA_025449955.1 Gemmatimonadaceae bacterium | reverse complement strand
TTTCCCGCGCGCGTGGCGAGACGACCAACGACCTCTTCCTGCTGGACCTGACCACCGGCGCGCTCGATACGCTCTTCGCGCCCGACAGCGCCGCGTCGTTTCGCGACATCGCGTGGTCTCCGGATGGCCGCGGCTTGTATCTCGCCACCGACGACGGCCGCGACGTCGCAGGTCTCGCGTACTACGACACCACCGCGAAGGCGCTCACCTGGATCGGCGTCAGCCGCCACCCGGTGGATGCCGTGTCGCTCTCCGGCGACGGCCGATGGCTCGCGTGGACCGAGGACGTGGACGGCTCGACGGCGCTCCACATCCTCGACCTCCAGGGCACCGGCACCGACGCGCAGCCCCAGCTGCCTAACGGAACGTACGGCATCGCGTGGGCGCCGCAGGCGGCCACGCTCGTCATCCGCGTCGCCGGCGCGCAGCTGCCGGGCGATGTCTACTGCTACGACGCCGTGAAGCACCGCCTAACTCGCGCGACACGCTCGGCCACGGCCGGACTCGACCCCGATCAGTTCGTCGCGCCCCGCGCCGTCAGCTTCCCTAGCTGGGACGGCGATACGATTCACGGGCTGTTCTACAGCCCGCCCGACGCGGGCAAGCGCACACCACCGGTTCTGCTCGCGGTGCACGGCGGCCCGTCCAGTCACGCCAGCGCGACGTTCCAACCGCTGTTCCAGTACCTCCTCACGCACGGCATTGCCGTGCTCGACCTCGACTATAGAGGATCGACCGGCTACGGCCGCCGTTACACGCAGCTCGACGACGGCCGCCGCCGCATGGACGCCGTGCGCGACATGACCGGCGCGTTGGACTGGCTCGCGCACGCGCGTCTCGCCGACACGTCGCGCGCCGCCGTCTATGGTGGATCGTACGGAGGGTTCATGGCCTTCGCCGCGCTCGCCTTACTGCCCGGCCATTTCAAGGCCGGCGTCGGAATGGCCGGCGTGTCCAACTGGATCACCGCGCTCGCCGGTGCGTCACCCGAGCTCAAGGCCACCGACCGCTCCGAATACGGCGACGTCAGCGACAGCACGGATCGCCAGTTCTTGCTCGACATTTCTCCGATCACGCACGCCGATAGCATTCGCGCGCCGCTCATGGTGATTCACGGCGCCAACGATCCGCGTGATCCGGTCTCGGAAGCCGACCAGCTCGTCGCCGCGGTGCGCGCGCGCGGTGGATCCGTCGAGTATCTGCGCTTCCCCGACGAAGGCCACGGCATTCGAAAGACATCCAACCGGGTGCTTGCCTACCGGCGCATCGCGGCATTTCTCACGCGCGCGCTCCTGCCCGCCACCCCGGAACGAACGCGATGACGACGCAGGCGCTACACTCGCACGCCCGGGCGGTGCGTTGGACGTTGGTTGCGGCGTTCATCACCGGAGGTGCCGCGCGCGCGCAAGTGGTGCGCTACGGCGTGATGGAGGACAGCGCACGTGTGACGCTGCGCGCGGCGTGGCGCAACGATTCCGCGCAGCCGGAGCGCGCGTACTGCGTGCGACGCGCGCGCATCGTCGCCCGCGTAATCTCGTCGACCAAAGTCGACAGCATCTTCCACGTGCTCGAGGTCCGGCCGGCGCACGTCGATTCGGCCTCGCCTAACCACGTCGCGTTCGCGTGCAATCACGGCACGCCCGAGTTGCACACACACACACCGGCCACGTGCCTCGCCGACGATCCGAAGTACTGCGCGCCCGGTGGCCCCGAGGCGTACAGTTGTCAGCCCAGTCGCGACGACTACGAGAAACTGATCGAGCGCGGCGATCAGTTCGCGGTCATCCAGTGCGACCGCGTGGCGTTCCGTTTCTACTACCCGAGCGAGTACGTGGCACCCGTCGTGCACGACAGCGCCTCGCGCAGCACGCGTCACGTTCCCGAGTAACGCGCGATTCATTACACGATTCTCACTCTGTACAATCGCGCGCGCCGCTTGTGGAATTAAAGTCGGACAATCATCGCCTCGCGCGTGAACGTACTTGCACCTGCGCAAAATTTCGGTCCAGTGCTTGCTCATCTGCTATCTGCGCCCCGGACTCGCGCACTTCAGCGACGAGCAACACGGAAGGCGATCGTCATCGTAGATGCTTCAGGAGGCTCACTATGATTGGAAAGATCACCTCGCTCGTTTGCACGCTCGCGCTGGTTCCCGCGTTGGCGTTCGCGCAGCAGACGACACCGACACCGCCGATGCATGACACGACCACGCGGATGGACACGGCGACCAAGGTCACGCAGGATACATCGTACGGAAAGCTCGGAACGCCGCTGCAGGCTGCGAAGAATCCCGGCCTGACCACCAGTCAGGTGAAGGATCTGCAGAAGGCGATCAACTCCAACGGCTGTGATGCTGGTTCGGCCGATGGTGTGTGGAGTGCCAAGACGGAACAGGGTGTTCAGTGCATCCGTCAGCAGAAGAACATCACGAGCACCGATATCAACGACGTGCTGAAAGCGTTGAATTTGAGCTTCACGGTGAAGAGCGACTCGTCGAGCATGCCGCACGACACGACAAGCCACTAACGCTCTCGATCGCCTTCCCGGTTTGCCACCAGCGGAACCGGGGGGCGCTCCGGGGCGCCCCGCGCGTCCGCTCGCGTGATGTCAAAACCCCCATGCCTAACCAGGCATGGGGGTTTTGACATTACATCGCGCATCGCGCATCACGCCGCGGGGCGTTCACCCAGCGCCACGGTGCGCATGAATGCGTTGTACACGTCGGGACGCCACCAGCCGCGCGACTCGCGCACGCGGCGCAGCGCTTCCTCGAGCGGCAACGCGCCACGATAGCTGCGGGTGGTGGTCAGCGCGTCGAATACGTCGACGATGCAGATGATCTGCGCCGACAGCGGAATCTCCTCACCGCGCAACCGATCTGGATAGCCCGAGCCGTCATACTTCTCGTGGTGCCAGCGAATGATCGGCTTGAGATCCCACGGAAACTCGACGGTCGCCAGCAGCTCGAGGCCCCACACCGGGTGCATCTGCATCACGGCGAACTCGTCGGCGGTGAGCGGGCCGGCCTTGTTCAGGATCTCGTGCGGCACCCTGACCTTGCCGAGGTCGTGGAGATACGCGCCTAACCGAATGGTCGTCTGTTGGGCCTCGTCGAGGCCCAACGCCTGTGCCACCTCGATCGCGTACTGCGCCACACGCTCACAGTGTCCGTAGGTGTAGCTGTCCGCCGATTCGATCGACTGACCCCAGTCGCGCACGATGGCGAGGAACGTGTCCTCGAGATTGGCACGTTTGGCGTCGACGTCGACGAGGTCGCGGCGCGCATCGAGCCGACCGAAGAGCCGGTGTGCCGAGTTGAGGAACGTGAGCGCTTCCTGATTGCGGCCCATCGCTTGATACAGGCGGGCGAGCTCGCGCGAGCTCTCGGCCTCACTGAGCACCGAGCCCGTCGACACGGCGTGCTCGATGGCCGCCCGTAACCGCGACTCCGCGAGTGCGTGCCGCCCCGTCTCGCGGAAGACGACGCCGATCACCTTGTACGCATCGGCCTTGTCCACACGCGCGCCCAGTTGATCGAATATGCCTAACGCAGCTTCGGCGTTCTGGCGGGCCGTGTCGTAGCGCTGTCTGGCGAGATGGACCTCGGAGTGGTTGAGGAGGCACAGGCCGCGCAGGTGCACGTCGCCGATCGACTCCGCGATCGCGATACTCTGCGTGTAGTAGCGATCCGCGTCGTCCCACAACTCGCGGTCCGCGCTCAACATGCCGAGATTGTGGTAGGCGATCGAGCAGCCCTTCTCGTCGCCAAGCGTGCGGCACGCGTCCAGCGACCGCTGATAGTGGGCAAGTGCGCCCGCGACGTCGCCTTGGATGTTGGCGAGAATCCCGAGGTTCTGCTCGATGCGCGCGCGCAGCTCGAGGCCTTCACCGCCTAACGAAAGAGCGCGCAGAAAGGTCTCACGTGCGTGGCTGATGTCGCCCGTCTGGAACTCGATGCCGGCGAGCGCATTCAGGGCCTCAGCGGCGAGGAGGTCGTGGCCTGCGTCCGTCGCGACCGCGAAGCTCCTCTCGCAGAGCGCGCGCGCCTTCTCCACGTCGTTGCCGAGAAAATGAATGACCCCCAGGCGGCGGCACGCCTCGGACAACACGGTGCGCTCATGATTTGACGTCGCGGCCTCGATCGCGCTCTCGTACGCCTCGATCGCTTCGGGCACACAGCCGCCGCGCTCCAGTTCTCGAGCCCGGGCAAGCAGATCGCCGGCGCGATGATCCGCGCGACTCGCGGACCACTGCGCCGGCGACCCCTTTTGCCCGACGATGCTATCTCTGTTCGTCACATACAGATGACGGCGAACTTGCTTACCACGCAACCGCGTAACGAGAGAAGTGGTGCACCTGCCCGGAGACGCGGCGCTGCAACAGGTTATCAATCGACAGCAAGTACGACAGAATGTTGAGCTTGCCGTCCGTATACGCGATACGCTTCGGCAGCAACACCGGTATGAGCGGACATGCGCTGTAGTCCAACGTCAGCTGCGGCAAATGCTGCGGGTTGAACTGCAGGCCCTCCGGCTGGAACTGGACCGACACCACATGATCCACCGGTGCCGAACCGATGATACGCACCGGGCTCGACAACGCGCCTGCCGGAATCACCAACTGGTGGCGACCCATCTTGATCACACCGCCGGCCGGGCCGACTACTTCCGTGTCTGCCGCGAACGGCTGCGGCGTACACTGTAAGAGGGTGCCGACCAGCTTGCCAACCGAGCCCAGCACCGGCGTCAGAATCGGCAGGTTGAGGGATGCGTTGGTCTTCGGGACCTCGGGAGTGGCGATCCCCGTCGGCCCCATGTCGGAGAAGCAACTGGCGCTCGTCGCAATGAGCACCGCCGACAGGACAAGCGTGCGCATTCTGGTTCGAAGCATAGGGTCTCCGGATCACGTCGCTATAGGTGACTTGCACTTGACGGGTGCTAGACCGGCAGCAACCACCACCTGGGGTCGCGGCCGCAACTAGGGCAACCACCGTACCTAAGAGACAGAATGACCGATTTGACCGATGCGGTACGATCGCTTCCAACCTCGGAAACACCGACCTGCGTTAGGCTTACGGCTTAAGGCCCACAAGCATGTGTCCAATACCTGAACACCATGGTCACGGAACGCTGCGAGGTTCCGATTCCCAGTTAGAGCCTGCTAACTGCCTGGGTGGGGTTGTGTTGCGACACCAGGTGCCGCGCCGCAGAAACGGATTTCGCGCCGTTACGAGGTCGCCAATGAGGCCGGACGCTGAGAGGCTGCATCGTCCAAAGCCGGCAGCGAGAGGGCGAAAACGCTCCCGCCGCCACCTCGAGGCTGGTATCGGAGGTCCCCGCCCTGGGCTTGCGCCAGCCCTCGCGCGATCGCGAGGCCCAAGCCGGCGCCGCCCGACCGGGCTCCCGTGCGGGTAGCGGGTTGATAGAACGGGTGAAAGATCCGCTGCTCCTCCGCTTGAGGGACGCCTGGCCCACGATCCGACACGGTGAAGCGTATCGTTTCTCCATCCCGCTGCGCGTCCAGATCGATGGTGGTGCCGGGCGGCGCATAGCGGTCGGCGTTCTCGATCAAGTTCACCAGGATGCGCATCGACTGCACGAAATCGAAGCGGCCTAACAGAGCGGGCTGCTCGAGATTGAGCCGCGGCGTCTGCAAGCGGCCATCGAGTGGCTGACCCACTTGGCGCAGCACCGCACCGATGAGATCCTCGGCGGTATTCAACTCGGCTCGCACCGGGAACGGTCCGGCCTTCATACGCGACAGGTCCAACAGGTCGCCAACCATGCGCCCGAGTCGATCCGCCTGCTCTTCTATGACGACGGCGCTTGGCTCGCCGCGTCCGGCCGCATCGTGGGCCAACGCTTTGATCGCCGTGAGCGGCGTCCGGAGATCGTGGGAGACCGACGCCAACACGAAGTCCTTCATCCGATCGGCCTCGCGCAGCGAGCCGGCGTGGTCGGCCTCCGTCTCGAGGCGCAAGCGTTCGACGCCTAACGCAGCATAGTATGCCAGCGCCCCGAGAAAACGCCGCCGCGCCACGCCGCGCGCGATCGGCGCCGACGCCGAGACGCGCAGCACGCCCACCGTGCGCGCGTTCACGCGGAGGGGCAGGAGAATCTCGCTCGCATCGTCGGCGTCTATGCCTAACGCATCTTCGGCGACCACGGCGACCCCGCGAACGACCCGGCCATCCGCCCGCACGGCGGCGGCGAACCCATGTTCGCCGGCCCACGTCGCCAGCTCGCGATTGGCCGGCTCCGGCGCACGATCGTCCTGCCCCGCGCGAGCGATCGGTTCGGCGCTCAGCCGGTTGTCTGTCCAGGCGAAAATCACGCACTCGAACGCATTCAATGTTCGCTGCACGATGTCGGCAATCGCGTGCAGCGCATCCACCGCGCGACCCGCGTTCAGCGCCTCGGCGCCGAGGCGCGATAGCGAGGCGACTTCATCGGCGCGTTGGCGGGCGCGACTCGCGGCTTCCTGCGCGCGAACCAGCAATTGCGTGCCAACCGCGGCTACGACGAGGAACGAGATCAGCGCGACCCAGTCGAGCGGCTTGCTGACGTTCCATTGGTCGTACGGCGGTTGAAAGTAGTAGTCGATGAGGAGGAAGCCCGAGCACGCGAGCGTTAGACCGAGTGCACGTCCACCGCTGACGCTGCCGCCGAGCACGATCAACAGATAGGCGAGCGCGACGTGACCTTCGTTGATATCGTAGCGGATGAAGTACATCGCGACCGTCGCCGCCGCGAGAATGGCGCCCCACACGATCCACGGTCGGATGGTGGGCCATTGAAGCGCGCGTCGGGTGCGACCTGGCAGCGTATGCGGGTGGAGTTCGATCGTCATCGAATGCCGTTATCGAGCAGATCGGGGCATGCGGCCAATCTCTCCTGCCTGTGAATGTACACGGTGCGGCCGCGTTCGCCGAGCAGGCGTCGGCCTTCTCTTCTACACCGGAGTGAGCCCCGCAAAGAGGTTGTTCATGGACTCGGCGAACGTTGGATGGGCGAACACCGCATCACGCAGCGTGGTGTACGGCAAGTCTCCCATCATGGCGAGCTGAAGCATGCTCATGATCTCGCCGCCTTCCAGACCGAGCACGGCGCAGCCGAGCAGCCGGCTCGTATCGCGGTCGACAACGACTTTCATTAGGCCGCGTGGTTCGGCGACCTCGACTGCCCGCGCGACGTGCGACATCGGCATCATAGCAACCGCAACGTTGCGTCGTTGGGCCCGAGCCTGTCGCTCCGTGAGTCCGATGCCGCCCAGCTGCGGGTCAATGAACACCGTGTACGGTACGAGTCGGCCGGCGGTGGTGGCCGCTCCCCCCTGCAAGAGATTCGTGCGCAGGATGCGGAAATCGTCGTACGAAATGTGCGTGAACGCGGGACCGCCCTTGACGTCGCCGATCGCGTAGACGCCGGGCGCCGTCGTGGCCAGCCGCTCGTCGACCGTGATGTAGCCGCGGGGGTCGACGGCGATACCGGCCGCGCCGGCGTGGAGCGCGTCTGTGTTAGGCACCCGACCAGTCGCGACGAGCACGTGGCTCGCCTCGATGCGTCGGGCGTTGCCGTGCGCCGTCACCTCCAGCCGCACTCCGTTAGGAATCGGCGCGACTCGCGTCGGCTGCGCGTCGAGCAGGATGTCGAGGCCATCCTCGCGCAGAATCGCCGCGACGGCGTCGGCGATGTCCTGGTCTTCGTGGGCCAAGAGCTGCGCATCGCGGTTCACGATGGTGACACGACTTCCGAATCGGCGGAACATCTGCGCGAACTCGACGCCCACGTATCCGCCGCCGATGACGACCAGGTGCGTCGGCAACATCTCCAATTCCATGATGGAGGTCGAATCCAACGCGGACACCTGATCCAGTCCCGGGATCTGCGGACGCGCCGGCCGGGCACCGGCATTGATGATGACGGTGTCCGCGCTCAAGGTGCGCGTCGATCCGTCGGTCACGTGGACTTCGACGCGGCGTTCGCCGACGAATCGTGCATCGCCAAAGATCACCTCGACACCTGCGGTCGCGAGGCGGTGCTCGCTTCCCTGGCGAAAGTCGGTCACGACTGCGCGCTTTCTCGCGAGCACGGCAGGCAAGTCGACGGACACATCCCCGCAGCGAACGCCAAAATCGCTTGCGCGTTTCGCCAGGTGCGCTACGCGAGCGCTCGCGATCATTGTCTTGGTGGGCGTGCAGCCGTCGTTGATGCACGTGCCGCCGATGTAGCGCCGCTCGATCAGTATGGTGTGGCGCCCGGCGCGTGCGAACGCGCCGGCCAGCGGACCGCCTCCCTGGCCCGATCCAATGACGAGTGCATCCACGTGCAGGTCGGCCATGGGGCGCTCCGGTTTCGTGAACGGGTGAAGGACTAGGCTGTCGTGTAACGGTGCTCGCGTCGCATGGCGCGAATCAAGGCGAGGTGTGCCGGACTCGAACGGAACGATCGAGAACGCGAATTGCTTGAGAAGGACGTCCGCCCAAGGGTCGGCCGGTTGCGGCTTGCCATCGGGACGGTGAGTGCTATCTACTTCGATTCGGGCACCGAAGCGCGGCGCCCGAACGGCCGCGCGAGTAGCGGCCGTCACTCCAGCCGCTCGGCCGATGACCCACGCTCACCTGGAAGCAGCCGCTCCCGCGGCCGATCGTATTGCTGCTGTGCTCGACGAGGCGCGTGCACGCACGCTAACACTCGTCGAACCGCTGAGCGAACAGGATCTACACATGCAGCACGATCCCCTGATGAGTCCCGTGATTTGGGACTTGGGCCACATCGCGCACTTCGAGGAGCTGTGGCTCACGCGCAATCTCGACGGCCCGGTGGAGTTCGTCGAGATGCCGGGGATGTACAATCCGTTCGAGTATCCTCGTCGCGTGCGCGGAACGCTCGCGCTGCCGACGCTGGCCGAATTTCGCTCGTTGATGGAAGAGATTCGCGAGCGCGTTCTCGAGCGCCTCCGAACGGCGGACTTCGAGGACGGGAACACGCTGCTGCACGATGGCTACGTGTACGCGATGGTCGCGCAGCACGAGTACCAACACAACGAAACCATTCTCCAGACGCTGCAGTTGAAGCGGGGCGCTCCCTATCCCGCGCCGCGCGCGATCCGCATGCCCGCAGGTTCGCCGACCGTGCCTAACGATGGCCGCATGGTGCGATTCCCCGGCGGACTCGTGACCATCGGCACCACGGACCGGACTCGCGCGTACGACAACGAACGGCCGCAGCATACGGTCGACCTCGCGCCGTTCTGGATCGACGAGCACCCCGTGACGAACGGCGCGTATCTGGCCTTCATGGAGGACGGCGGCTACGAGACGCGACCGCTGTGGTCGGACGCCGGGTGGCAATGGTTAGGCGAAGAGCACGGGCGCGCGCCGAAATACTGGCAGCGCAATGCCGACGGATGGTCGACGCGAAGCATGGACCTCGTGGAGCGCGTGGATCCCGCGAAGCCGGTCTGCCACGTGTGCTTCCACGAAGCGGCGGCCTTCGCTCGTTGGGCCGGCAGGCGGTTGCCAACCGAGATCGAATGGGAAGCGGCCGCGTCGTGGGATCCGGCCACCGGCCGCGCGCTCACGTATCCATGGGGCGACGAACCCGTCACGCCGGCGTTGGCCAACGTGGACCAGCTGTCGTTCGGCACCGCGCGCGTCGGCGCATATCCGCGCAACGTGTCGCCGATTGGTTGCTACGGGATGATCGGCGATGTGTGGGAATGGACCGCGAGCGATTTCCTGGGATACCCGGGCTTCGAGAGCTATCCGTATCGCGAGTACTCGGAGGCGTTCTTCGGCAACGAGTACAAGGTGCTGCGCGGCGGATCCTGGGCGACACGCCCCGGCGCGATTCGCAATTCGTTCCGCAACTGGGACTATCCGATTCGGCGCCAGATTTTCAGCGGCTTTCGCTGCGCGAGAAGCGACACATGACCGCCGCCGCGGCACGGCCGCTGTCACCGTTAGTCGACGAGGTACGGGCGGGGCTCTCGCGCCCTCAGAAGGAACTGTCGCCGACGCTGTTCTACGATCGTCGCGGGTCGGAGTTGTTCGAGACGATCACGCATCTTCCCGAGTATTACCTCACGCGCACCGAGCGGTCGTTGCTCGCAACGAGAATTCCTCCGGTGATCGCGCGGCTGGCGCCTCGCACCGTGGTGGAGTTGGGCGCCGGCAGCGCCGCCAAGACGCGGCTGTTGCTCGACGCCGTGCGTGCATCCGGCGAAGCGGCCACCTACGTGCCGATCGACGTGAGCGCCGATTTTCTGCGCGAGACGGCATCGCGGTTAGGCGAGGAGCTGCCCGGCCTCACCGTCGTCCCGATTGTGGCCGACATCAGCGCAGGCCTCGGCCTGCCACGCGTTTTGCCGCGGCCTGTGTTGTTCGCCTTCTTGGGCAGCACGATCGGCAACTTCGACATGCACGCGGCAATCGCGTTGCTGCGGCGCGTTCGCGATGCGATGTGCCCCGGGGATCATTTCCTACTCGGCGTCGATTTGCAGAAGGATGTTCGGGTAATCGAGGCGGCGTACAACGATTCGGCCGGCGTGACGGCGGAATTCAACCGCAACGTGCTGCGCGTGCTCGACCGCGAGCTCGGCGCGACCTTCGATCCGGACGACTTCGAGCACCGCGCGCACTACAATAGTATGGCGCACCGAATCGAGATGCATCTCGTCGCGCGACGCGCGCTCGAGGTGCACATCCCGGACGTTGGTCGCATCTCGTTCCGCGCCGGCGAGTCGATCCGCACCGAGATCAGCTGCAAGTACGACCGGGCGAGCGTCGAGCGATTGTTCTCCGGTGCGGGCCTCGTCCTCGAAGCGTGGGTGGCAAACGAGGACCCGGCGTATGCACTCGCGCTCGCCGTGCGCGACACAAAATGACGATGATCGTTCCGGGTGGCGCGCGCGGCCGCGCACTTCTGGCCGCCGACCTCGAGCGCCGCGCGTTCTCTCCAAGTCGCGCCGCCGCGCGCCGGATCGGCGCCGAGGCCGAGCTGCTGCCCCTCGACGCCGACACACGATGCATCGCGCCGCTCGACCATGTCGTGCTGCCGATGCTCCGTCGCTTCGGGGCGACACGATGTTGGGTGGAATCGCGAACCGAAAAAGGTACGCCGTGCTTCCGCGTGCCGGCGGGCGGCCGACTGACGTTCGAGCCGGGCGGACAGATGGAGTATGCGGCGCCGCCCGCGCCTAACGCGAGCGCGTTGATCGCCGATCTGCAAGTCGTGCTCGAGCCGCTGCGGCGATTCGCATCGCGAAACGGCGTGGAGCTCGTGTCGACCGGCATCGAGAGCGAGCGCGACGTGTGGTCGAGTCCGCGCCAACTGGAGGCGGATCGGTACGAGCGCATGGAAACGTATTTCGCGACGATCGGTCCACACGGCGCGCGCATGATGCGGCAGACGGCATCGTTCCAGGTGTGCTTGGATGTTGGTGGCCCCGCGGTCGCATCGCGACGCTGGCGTGTGTTGAACGCCGCTGCACCGTACGTGGTGGCGATCTTCGCGAACTCGCCGCGCTACGACGGCGTGCTCAGCGACCATCAAAGCGTGCGAGCAGCGTGCTGGCGTCGCCTCGATCCGTTGCGAACTGGTGTCGTCGAGGGCGATCAGGCAGTGGCGTCGTATCTCGCGTTTGCGCTGCGGGCGCCGGACATGATGCGGCAGCGCGACGGCGAATATCGTGCGTTCGGCGATTGGCTGGACGAGGGCGACGCGACGCTGGACGACTGGCATCATCATCTCACCACGTTGTTCCCCGAGGTGCGTCCGCGCGGATATTTCGAGATGCGCGGCGCCGATTCGATCGATCCGGCGTGGTGCGCCGCGCCGCTGGCGCTGTTAGGCGGATTGGCATACGACGACGCCGCGGTCGCGGACGCGCTCGACGTGCTGGGCGATCCGGCGGCCCGCTTGGAGCGCGCCGGTCGTGCGGGGCTTCGCGACCCGAGCGTCGCCGCGGCAGCGCAGCAGTTGGCGGACATCGCGCTCCGCGGCTGCGCCAGGCTGGGCGACGAATTCCTCTCCGGCGCCGATCTCGACGTCGCGCGTGAGTACTTCGATCGGTACACGCGCCGTGGACGCTCGCCGGCGGACGACGCGCGCGACGCCGCGGCACCGGCACCGGCACCTGCCTAACGCAATTCAGCGGGCCAAGCGCGCGTTGTCGTACGTCGGATCGCCGGTCACCTCGCGGTCGACGTGCGGCGCGAGCCACGACGGCGGTTGGGGCGCGTCGTCGGGGTGGTCGAGCTCGACCTCCGCGAGCGTCAGCGGCCGGTCGAGGAACTGATCGATGGTCCACTCGGTACCCCCCTCGCGGACGAGATACCGGCGCTTGTGGACGCGGCGGCCCGACGTGAGCGGCCAGAGCGCATCGAACAAGTCACGGTCGATCTGATCCTCGAGCTCCAGGCGCACGAGACCGTTCCCCCCCTTCACCGTTCGATACCACCGCGTGACGCCGCCGGCCGCGATCGATCGCACGCGTTCGGTGACGTGTCCGCCAGGCAGGTAACCCTGGTCGATGTCCTGGACCGTGGTGGCGGCGTCTCCGAACGGAACGGACGGCAGATCGGTGAGCAGATACTTGCGCTCGATTTCGGTGCCCTGCGCACGATGATGGGCGAGGCGCCCGGCGAGCGCGCGCGCGTCGTCCAGGAAGAGTCGGGCATTTTCGCCTAACCATTCGCCGGCGAACGTCGCGAAGAGCGACACGCTGCGCTCGTGGAGCCGCCGCGCCAGCTCGAGCAGGCCCGCGCGCGGATCGCGCCCGGCCGGTCCGGCTGGCCGCACCCCTTCGAGCGACGCCCCGTCGCGGACCAGGGCCGCCAAGCGATGCGCCGCGTCGTGAGCAGCCTCCTCCATGCCGTCGGCCACCAACGTGGCCAACGCGTGCGCATCGTGCATATCGCCTAACGTATCCTGCAGCGCACGAAGGCTGCTGACTAACGGAGCCGCATCGGGGGCGAGCTCGGCGACGGGCTCGAGCGCGTAGCGGAGACGCTTGGCGGCGATGCGTGCGCGATGCGCGCCGGCCTGATCGGCGACGTCGTACACGGATGCGAGACGGGACTCGAGCGCATCGGTGAGATCGGCCAGTCGCATACCGAGGACATGCGCCGCGCCGTCGGGCACGATGGGTTCATCGAGCCGAATGGTGAGGCGCCAGCTCGTGAGCGTGTCCTGCAGCGACGCGGCGAGCGGTCCGAAACGATGCGCGAGACGTGCGCGCATCCGCGCGTCGTCCTCGGCTTTGGACGCATTCAGTCGCTCGAGGATCCAGGCGGCGCCGGTACGCTGGCGTCGCGACAGTGACGGCATCTCTCGCTCGATCCAGGCGATGTGGACTTGCGCGTCGCGACCGGCGCCCGTTGCCTGCGCCAGCTGTCGGAGCCGCCGGCGGCTCTTCTTCGTGATGCTGTCGCGCAGCTGGCTGCGGAACGTACGCTCGCAACTTCGCAGGCGCCTGAGCGCGACGCGAAGGTCGTGCAACGCGTCGGGCGACTGCTCGTCGTCGAGCGCCTGGTACGCCATGGACGCTGCGCGGAGGTGCGCAAGCGCGATGCGCCGCGACGTTTCTGCCGCGGGCCGGTCGAGCGCGTCGGCGGGAAGCGGAGTATCCACGGCAGCCCGTTAGGCACAGCCGGACAGCCGACCAGCTGCCGACCGGTCAGCTATGCTGACGAAACCAGAAGAAGGCGACTTCACCAAGGAGCAGCGCCACCACCGAGGCAAGGATGACTGCCTCGATCTTGGAGGGCGCCGGGATTGAACGCAACCAGCGCGCGCGGCGGCGATATTCGTACATGAGCTCTTGGTGTCCTGGACGCGGGATTGAAACACTGTGAGTCACCTTATCGCCCGTCAAGTAAGGAAATATTAACAAAACGACCGCATGGTTGTTACCGCGCATTGCACGTGATCGCGCCATGTGGCGTCAGAACACGTAGTGGACGGTCCCGTAGAACGATCGTGGCTGGCCCGGAGACACGACGTGTCCGGCAACAAGTTCCGGATATGCTTTGTCGAGAACGTTGCGCACACCGACCTCGAGCTGGGCTACGCCGATCTGCACGAGCGCTCCGAGGTGCACCAGCGCGTAGGCGGGTAGTAAGACACCCGGTTCGTCGAAGGGTGAATACGGACCGACGACATTCGTGCTCACGCGGAGTCGCCACGCCGTGGCGCGCGGCGCGAATTGCAGCGATGCGATGCCGACGTACTGCGCCGTGTTGTACACGCGAAGTCCGGAGAGCGTATCGACGGCGGATGGATCATCCTCCTCTTGCGTGATGAAGCGGCGATAGCGCGCGTCGTTGAACGTCCAGTCGGTGGAGAACGAGAGCGTGGGCGCGATCGGCGCCTGCATTTCGATCTCGACGCCTTGGCGGCGACTGGCGCCTCCGCTGCTCGACGCGCCGGAGAGCGGGTTGAACGTCTGCTCATTGCTCACATCCATCCGGAAGAGCGCCACGGATCCATGGATGTCATGGTGATCGAACTTGAGCCCGCTCTCGTAGGCCCAGGCGGTGATGAAGGGCAGCGTGGGGTCATCGATGACGCCGTCGGTGGACCGGAATCCGCGCGACACGTTGACGTAGGCGCCGACGTCGTCCGTTAGGCGGAAGAGCGCGCCGAGTTTCGGCGACGCGATGCCGTGCGTGTCGGCGGTGGTGAGCGCCTCGTCCGGCGTGGAGTGCGTGTCGACGAGATCGTAGCGGGCGCCCAAACTGAGGCGCAGTCGCGAGGTCGCGTCGATGTCCGACTGGACGAACAGCGCGCCGGATGTCTGTCGCGCGTGCACGAGCGTGGCCGCGGAATCTTGTTCACGATCGGTGGTAAACCAATTCTGATAGTGCGACTGGTCCCATCGCGACTCGGCACCGACGGTGAGCTCGACGCGAGGCAGCGCCCACGTGAGTGCCGTGGTGGCGCCGAGTCCAGTGCGATGATCCACCTCTTCGGTCTGGCTGCCCGAGCCCTCGAAGCGGCCGCCGGCCGGTGGAATGGTGAGGAAGAACTTCCAATTGCCTTGCGTCGAGTACACCGTCGTGCGCCACAGCAGCGGGCCCGCGAGATAGCGGAGGCTCACGCGTTCTTGCGCGCGATACTTCCGGCCGCCGTCGGTAGGATTGGACACGATGTTGTATTCCTGTCGCGCGAATTCGTCCTCGCTCAAGAATCCCGGCGATTTCCAATCGGCGCCGTAGAGCTCCACGCCGCCGTCGATGCGCCACGTGGAGTCGAGGTCGTGCACGACACGAAAGTGTCCTTGCCCGACGTTGGAACTGCTGTTAGGCCGCCAACCATCCTCGTGATCATACCGAGCGCCGAACACGCCACCGCCTTCGGCGCCATGATCGAAGCCGGTGAGCACTGTCGCGTCGATGTGACCGGCGGTGCCTGCGTCGATGGTCGCCTCGGTGCCCTGCGTGCGCTCGAGTGTGTGCACGTTCACGATGCCGGCGAGTGCGAAGTTGCCGAAGAGCGCGCTCGTTGGGCCTTTGATCACATCGATGGACTGCACGGCGGCGGGGAAGATCAGTCCCCAGTCGTTGTAGCCCTCGGCGTGTCCGTTGACGGGCTCGTTGATCGGCACGCCATCGATCCACAGCGCGAGGTCCGTCGAGTGATCGGAGCTGAAGCCGCGGATGGATGCGTCGGACGCGAAGCCGGGACCTTGTCCCTGGAGATGCACTTCGACGCCGGCGCTTTGCCGCAGCAGATCCCACGGTGACGTGGCGGGGGTGAGCGCAATGACCGTGGGCGATACTGTGATGGCCGACTGCGGTTCATTGCGACGGACGGGAGCCGCAGTGACGGTCACAGTGGCGAGTCTGGCGGCGCGGCGCGCGAGCGAATCGCGGCGCGCGGCGGTATCCGGTCGCGCGGTGGTATCGCGCGCGGTCGCATCGTGCGCGACGGTGTCGCGCGGCGCGGTACTCTGCGCCGCGAGCGGGGTCGCCAGACCGAACGAAACGACGGCGGCCACGAGGGCCGCGGTCGAGGCGGTGCACGCGCACGAATGCGCAGTTAGGCAGTTGGTCATGTGTCGTCCAGCGTCCAAGACTGTGGCGCGGCGTCGTGTGGCGAGGCGGCCATCGACGGGCGCGGTCAGTCGTTTCGGAGTGCGCGCGACACGCACCGCCGGAGGGCCGTTAGGCCGCGGCGGTCATGACGTGAACGAGCGCGTGAGCAAGGGCGACGGGGCGCAATGGCCCCGCGAGTGCATCACGCGATGACGGGAGGTCCGTTGGCGAAGGGGCGAGCGTGCGGCGCGGGGGCCGGAACCGGCACTTGCGCCGCCGGCGTGTTCACGCGCGCCGTCGCGACGACGGCGACGACGATGGAGACACCAACTGCCGGGAGCCCGGCGAACGCGGCACCAGCGCAATCGCCGAGGCACGTGCAATCGTGGTGTGCCGGAGCGCTCGGCTGCGAATCGGTGTCGTGCTGGGCGTGCGCCGCGCCGTGCATCGCATGACCGTTGGCCATCACCATCACGCCGTCGTGCATCGGACAGCGATGCATGGCGGCGAGTGGCTCGGTCACACCGAGGACGAACCAGATCGCCAGGAAGGCGGAGCCGATGCGGGTGTACCAACGGCGACGCATGGACGTAATGTCACCGCGCAGTCTGTTGCGCGCCAGGGCGTGGCGGGGACTCATGGCGTCGCCGGCGGTGCGCTCGTGGTCGTCGTGACGATGGCGGAGTCGTCGAGCGCGGTAATGCGGCCGTCGGCGGCGACGCTGAAGCGCGTGCTTTGGCCGCCGGTGATCACCACGCGATAGCAGCCGGGGTCGAGCGGAAGCGGACCGATGACGGTTTGATATCCGCGCGGAGGCGCACCATACGTGACGGTATCGGGTGGTGAACCTTTTGCCCCGCGGTCACCGAAGGTCCAGTACGGTGTTCTGTCTCCGCATCGCATGACCGTAAGGCCGTAGAAAAAGTCAGCGGTTCGGCGCAGAATGGCGAGATGAAAAAGCGGGAGCGGTTTGGCGGCGGGCGTGGTGCTCAGCGCCCCCGAGTGGTCGGCGCACGCGGCCGCCGCACCTACAATGAGTGCGGCGGTCGCGATGCGTCCGAGCGCGCGCCGGTGGTACCTCTTCAACATGGCGTGCACGGCCGTCATCTTGCGCATGTCCGAGCGGCGCGATGTGTCGCCGCCGCGATCACTGAAGGAAATCGAGGAGCGTCAATGCGGGATTCGCAGGATACAGGCGGGCGGCCGCGCGTGCACACGATCAAGCGGCTGGCGGCGGCGCTTGCGACCATCATGGTATGCGTGGCGGCCGCGAGCGGATTCGCGGCGTTCCACACGCACCTCAAGCGGTCGGACCCGAGCAACGGCGCGACGTTAGGCGAAGCGCCGAAAGCCGTGCTGCTCTGGTTCACGGAGAAACCGGAGCTGGCCGCGACCAGCATCATGCTCAGCACGGCCGGCGGCTCGGCGGTTGCGTTAGCACCGCTCGCGCTGTCGGACGGAAGCGATACCGCGGCCGTCGTGGCCGCCGTGCGCGGGACGCTGGCACCGGGATCCTACGTGATCCGGTGGCGGACGATGGCACGCGATGGCCATCCGGCGCGCGGCACGCTGACGTTCACGCTGTCACCGGCTCACTAACGCCGTCGAGGGGGTCCCCGACTAACGGAGACCCGTCGGGCGCTTCGAGGATGAAGCCGGCATCGCGGATCATCTCGAGATCGGCGCGCGCGGCCTGGCCAGGCGTGGTGAGGTAGTCGCCGATGAAAATGGAATTGGCGGGATAGAGTCCCATCACCTGCATCGAGCGCAGGTGCACTTCCCGCCCGCCGGCAATGCGCAGCTCCTGAGACGGCAGCAGCAACCGGAACAGACACAAAATACGCAGACAGCGGCGTGGGTCGAGGGCGGCGCGATCCGAGAACAGCGTGCCGGCGATCGGGATCAGGAAGTTGAGCGGCACGCTGCGCACGTCGAGTTCGCGCAACGAGAGCGCGAGATCGATGATGTCATCGTCCGATTCGCCCATGCCGACGATGCCGCCGGAGCACGTTTTGAGGCCGGCCGCGCGGACGTTTTCTACCGTTAGGCGGCGGTCGTCGAACGTGTGCGTAGTGCACACTTCGGGATGGAAGCGCTCCGACGTGTTCAGGTTGTGGTTGACCTGCGTGACGCCGGCGTCGCGCAACCGGTGCGCTTGGTCCTCGTTCAACAAGCCGAGACAGGCGCACACGCGCAGGTCGTACGTTTCGCGGACGGCGCGTACCGCATCCAGGACTTTCTGGAAGACGCGCTCGCCGGGCGTCCGTCCGGAGATTACGAGACAGAACGTGCCCGCTTTGACGCTCGCGGCGCGGCCGGCCGCCGCGAGGATTTTCTCGCGCGCGAGCAGCGGATACTTCTCGATCTCGGCCGTCGAGACGGCGGACTGCGAGCAGTAGTGGCAGTCTTCGGGACACAGTCCGCTCTGCGCATTGAGCAGAAAGTGCAAGCGTACGCGATTCTGCCAGTAGTGCCGGCGCACGCGATAGGCGGCGGCCAGTTGGGCGACGATCTCGTCGTCGGGCGCGCGAAGCACGGCGCGCGCATCCTCGCGCCTAACGATGCGGCCGGCGAGTGCCGTGGTGGCCAAGCCATCCCAATCGCGGGTGTCGTGCTGGAGCATCATCGGTTCGGCTGTCCTTCCTCGATATGTTGGTCCTGCGCGGCGCGCGCGAGCAGGCCGCGCAATCCAGCGGTCGCGGCAGCGCGCGCCAGGGCCGTATCGCCGGTCGACGCGGGGAGCCAGGGGAAACTCACCACGGGCGTGTCGGGAAGCAACGTCTGGATGGTTTCGCGGTTGGTTCGGCGGGCGAGATCGGGCTCGTCTCCGTCGGTTTCGTTCAACACGACGCCGAGCACGGCCACGGCGCCCCGATGGAGCGCACCGACGGTGAGCAGCGTGTGGTTGACGGCGCCGAGGCGGTTGGCGGCGACGACAATGGCGGCGAGGGACCAACGCCGAAAGAGCGACAGGTACGTGTCGGTCAACGTGATGGGGACGAGCAAACCGCCGGCGCCTTCGACGAGCACGGCATCGGCGCCGGCGGCGAGCCGCTCGAACGATGCGTCGAGCGACGCGACCGAGATCGCGCGATTCGCCCGACGCGCGGCCATCCAGGGCGCGAGGGGTTCATCGAGGGCGATGGGGCAGACGTCGCGCATCGCGTCCATGCCGCCGGCGGCGGCGGCCAGGGCGCGCGCATCGGATGCCGGGTCGTCGCGCGTCACGCCGGTTTCCACCGGCTTCATGGCCGCGACGCGCAGACCGTCGGCGCGCATCGCGCCGATGAGCGCCCGGCTCACGGTGGTCTTGCCGACGCCGGTGTCGGTGCCGGTCACGCCTAACCGGATCATCGCCATTCGAGGAAGCGCTCGATGACGCGATAGACGACGGCGAGGTCGTCGGCGGTCGTGCAGTACGGCGGCAGCACGTACACGACGTTGCCTAACGGGCGGAGGAGCACGCCATTCCGAAGGGCGAATGCCGCGAGCTCGCCGCCGACGGCACTCAGGTATCCTTCTTCCCCGTCGATGTCGAACGCGGCGACGGTGCCGAGGACGCGCGTGCGCCGCACGCGCGGATGCGGGGCGAGGCGGGCCAAGTGCTCGCGGTGCGCGCTCTCGATCACCTCGCGTCGTCGCCCCGAGTCAGCGTCCAGCAACGTGAGACTGGCGCGACCGGCGGCGCACGCGACGGGGTTGGCGGTATACGAGTGTCCGTGGAACAGCGTCTGCCGGCGGTCCTGGCTGCGGAACCCCTCGAAGATTGGCTCGGTGGTGACCGTGGCGCCGAGGGGCAGCGCGCCGCCCGTTAGGCCCTTGGAGAGGCACATGATGTCGGGCGCGACGCCGGCGCGCGCGCAGGCGAACAGCGGGCCGGTGCGACCGAAACCCGTGAGCACCTCGTCGGCGATGAGCAGCACGTGCGCCTTGGCGCAGCACTCGGCCAGCGCGCGGAGGGTGTGTTCGGGCCACATGCGCATGCCGCCCGAGCCGAGGAGCAGCGGCTCGACGATGACCGCGGCGAGCTCGGTGCCACGGTGGTCGATGAGCGCGCGGAGCGCGGCGACGGTGTCGCCCTCGGTGGGATCGGGAAGTCGTTCCACCGCCCAGAGGCGGTCGGCGAACGCATCGGTGAAGGTGCCGCGCGCGCTGACGCTCATGGCGCCGAAGGTGTCACCGTGGTAGGCGTGCTCGACGGCGGCGATGAGCGGGCGCGCCTCGCCGCGGTTGCGCCAGAACTGGAGCGCGGCTTTGACCGCGACTTCGACGGCGGTGGACCCGTCGTCGGAAAAGAAGACGCGCGTTAGGCCGGGCGGCATGACCGCGACGAGCTCGGCGGCGAGGCGCGCCGCGGGTTCGTGCGTACATCCGGCGAAGATGACCTGGTCGAGCGTACGCGCCTGCTCGGCGATGGCGTGGGCGATGACCGGGTGGGCGTGACCGTGGAGCGTCACCCACCACGACGAGATGGCGTCGACCAGCACGCGGCCGTCGGCGGTGTGGATCCGCGCGCCTTCGGCGCGCACCACCGGTACGGGGAGCGGGGCGGTCGCGTGTTGCGTGTATGGGTGCCAGACGTAGCGCGCGTCGAGCGCGGCCCAGTCCGCGGGCGCGGTCACGACGCGCGACGCGGCAGCACGTCGCGGAGTGCACCGAGCAGCTGCGCGATCTGCTCGGGGGTGTGCGCGGCGCTCGCGGTGACGCGCAAGCGGGAGCCGCCTAACGGAACGGTGGGCGGCCGCACGGCGCCGACGAGGAACCCGCGCTCGCGCAGCGACGCGCCGGCGCGTGCCGTGGCGGCGGCTTCGCCGATGATGAGCGGGATGATGTGCCCATCGTCGTCGCCGGCGGGGTCGCAGCCTAACGCACGGAGTCCATCGCGGAGCGCGCGCGCGTTGGTGCGCAGGCGCGCGCGGCGCCACGGCTCCGCCTGGACGATGCGCAGCGCCTCGAGCGTGCCGGCGGCCAGCGCCGGCGGCGC
>JANWIK010000039.1 GCA_025449955.1 Gemmatimonadaceae bacterium | reverse complement strand
TCAAACGCGGCCAGGTGATTGCCAATGTTGGAAATACGGGCCTCTCGACGGGACCACACCTGCACTATGAGATTCACGTCCAGGGTAAGGTGGTCGATCCGTTGACATACGTGCTGCCGGCCGGCGCCATTCCGGACTAACGAAGGGCTGCCGCGGTCCCGCTCCTCCGGCCAAGAGGTTTGCCATCGAGTTTGTCTTGACTTTCGTTCAAGTCTACCGCACTCTGAAATGAGAGTTGGTTCCTGCTGTGGTCGGTTTCAGGAGGCTACTATGCGGGCGCTTCATTCCTCGTTGGCGATGCTGCTGATGGGCGTAGCGGTTGGATGTGGACCTTCGCAACACGTCCGAATACCGCTGACTCCCGATGGGTCTCTGGTCTACACGTCTGACGACATTGCGAAGATGCAGGTCTCTACCGCGTGGGATGTGGTGGCATGGAGTGGCGAAATGAACATGACGGAAGCCACTAACGGGAGCTCGGCCACGATTCGCGATCGTCGCGGCCACAGCAGCATCTTGTTCCCCGACGCCGACATGCCCCTTCTCATCATCGATGGCGTCCGCGTGGACGATCCGATTTTATTGCAGCGGATCGCGGCACCCACGATAGAGGTGCTGACTATCACCGACGGTCTGCACTCGACGATAAAACAGGGCACGGGCTCGACCGGCGGCGTGATCGCGGTGACTACGAAGAGTGGAGGTGGCGACTAACGCTACACCCTTTGTCCGATCGACCGCTCTCACTGAGGGCGAACGAAAAAAGCGCGGAGAGGAACTTCCTCTCCGCGCTTCTTCATCGTCCGAACTACTCTCGCCTAACTACGGCGTCGTGACGTCGCAGGCACTGGCGTTGAAGTTCGGGTTGTTGCCTTCCTCGAACGGTACGGGGAAGTTCACATCCGTTCCATACACCAGGCTTGCCGAACCATGCCACTGACCGATGGGGTATACCGAATTGATGTCGAAACCATAACCACCATCTGCAGTGGCGCGCGTGAGCCGGCGCATATCGCCAAGGCGATGGTCGGTCGCGTACATCCAGAACGCGCGCTCGCGCATGGTGAGCAGCAGCCTCGAGTTGAAATCGCCCGGATCCGTGAGCGGCGCAAGGCCGCCCCCGGCAAAGCCGGCCCTCAAGGCATTGAGGTCTGCCAACCACGTGGTTGTCTGACCGGCATCGAGCGCAGCCTCGGCCTCAATCAGCCGAGCCTCGACGCCGCTCGCCAGAACCTGCGGTGTGGACCGCGTGCTGTCCTTGAGCGGCCCGATTACGTTGGTGGCGTGATCGAACCCTATGCCAACCTCGACTACGCCGACACGAGGATCGCCGGCGGAAGCAAAGTTGAGTCCGTTCTCGCCCTCGTTGTTACCAACCGTCCAGCGTCTCTCGGAAAAGACGAGCTCGAATATACCATTGTTCTCACGCGTCGTATTCTCTGAGTGCAGCACGTTGGAGACGAAGTCGGTTGTTACGCTCGCCACTACCGTGTCGGCAATGGCGATGTTCGCGCCGCCAAGATCCATCAGCGCGCGAGCCTTCCCGACTCGTGCCAACTCATCTCCGTCCACGATAGCGAGCGCCGAATCGAACGTCGCAATCGCCGTGTTCAACATCTGAACCGTGGTGAGCGGCGTCGTGTTCGACTGAGTCGCATCTGCATTCTCCTTCGAGAACGGAACGTCACTGCAGTACATCTCGGCCATCATCATCTGACTGTACGCTTCGTAGTCCAACACCAGCGCGTGATCTGGGTTCGTCGGTCCGAACTGATTGTACTGGTCCGACGCGTTGGCAGCTAACGCCCGCGCTTGCTGGATGTTGAAGAAGATCGTGAACAGCGTCGAGTTGTTGTTGGTCGTGCTGCGCATGTCAACAACCTTACGCGTCGGGAACGTTTCGGCGAAGCTGAACTCATCGGTGAAGAGGCCCGTCATGTTGACCAAGCCTTCGTTACCGCCAGAGCCGTCGCCGCCGAACGCGACCGCGAACGCACCGGTCGCAGCATCACGGTTCGTGTTGAGCTTGTCCGGGCCCGACACCTGCCCGGGAGTCACGACATCCGGATCCTGCACCTCCAACAGGTGGTCGCAACCCGCCACTCCACCTACCAGGAGGGCGAGTGCTGCACCTGTCCGGATTCGCGAGGACACTCGTGAAATGCGATTACGCATATAGTTGGATTCTCGCTCGTAAAGGTCTCGTCGCATTACCAGGTGACGTCGATTCGGAACGTGTACACGCGCAGCGGCGGCAGCGTCAGGAAGTCATCTGCCGAGAAGTTGCCCGTTGCGTTTTCGTTGAGCTCCGGATCGAAGCCCTTGTACTTCGTCCACGTCGCCAGGTTGCGGCCGGCAATCGTTAGGCTGAGGTTCGACGCGCCCGCCCGGTGAGCAATGCTCTCCGGCGCGAGCAACGTGAGCGAGACCTCGCGCAGCTTCCAGAACGTCGCCGGCTCGATGAATCCGGCGTCCGTGCCCTCGAGCAACGCGACGTTGGCCGCCTGCGCCGCAAGCGATGCATGCGGGTCGTTGGCCTCCGAGCAGATGTCGAACTGGCAGCGGAAGTCTTCCGTGAAGTTGAGCAGCTTCATGCCGCCTTCGTAGTCGAGCTGACCGTTCAGGCGGAAGTACTTGAAGAGCGTGAGCTGCGTCGTGACGGTCGTCTGCAACGTCGGGAACGGCGTGCCCATGTAGACGGCGGTGTCGCCCAGCGTGACTTCGCTCGGGTCGAGGAGGCCGTCGCCATTCGCATCCTTGAACTTGTACGGAACGGCCCAGTACCCGCCGGCGGTGTAGCCGTTCTGGTGGCGCTGGTCGTTGTTGGCACCAAACAGGATCGGCGTGATGCCCGCGCCGAGGTTCAGCACCTTGTTGTGGTTCGACGAAACGTTGAGGCCAAGGTTCCATTGCACCGGATCCTTGGTGAGGATGTTCGCGTTGATCAAGCCCTCGACGCCCGAGTTCTGCACAGCACCCAGGTTTCTGAAGACCGACGTCGCGATACCCTGCGAGGGCGGCAGCGGCGCCGCGATCAACAGGTCATCCGTGTGCTTGTGATAGTACGTGAACGACAGCGACGCACGCTCGTTCAGCAAGCCGACGTCGAAGCCCGTCTCGAGCTCCTTGGAGCGTTCCGGCTTGAGGTCCGAGTTGCCGACGCCGCCAGGGGTGAATCCAACTTCCTCGCCTTCCGGCGTGATGACTGACGCTGCGCCGTTGAACGTGATGGCGTTGCGGAAGCCAGGCTGACGGCCCGACTCGCCGTACGCCGCGCGCACGCGCAACGAGCTGAACATGTCCGTCTTGGGGAACCACGGCTCTTCGCCGAGCACCCACGAGACGCTGGCCGACGGGTAGTAAATTTCCTTGAAGTTGAGACCGAACGCGCTGTTCTTGTCGCCGCGAAGACCGCCGGTGACGAACACGCGATCCTTCCACGACAACTGTTCGGTGCCGAATGCGCCGAGCGTGATGTTGCCTGTGTTCGTCTCGTTGACCGCGAACTGCGCCGTCGCGCCAGCCAGTGATCCAGAACCGGCTAGCAGCTGCTTGCCGAACGCGAACGTACCGCGAATCGTCTGGTTGTTGTAGTCGACTCCTGCCGTCGACACGGACTTGATGTCAGGCGTCAAGTTGAACGTCGCCGTGCCGCCGCCCTGCATCGTGTACAGGAACGTCTGGAACGGATTGGACGTGCGCTGGCCAAGGGGAAGATCGCCGAAATCCACCTCGTTAGGCGGAACCAGCTCTTGGGCGGCGCTGTTCGTGAAGTCGAGGCCGGCCGTGGCATTGAGGTTGAGCCAGGGTATTACGAGCCACGAACCCACCACGGACGACGTGAACCGGTCCGTATTGTCGTGCGTGCTGATCGCGGAGATCTGCTGCGGCGTCTGGCCCGCGAGATAACCGCGCGAAGTCGGATTGTCCTGCACGCCGCCAAGCAAACCGCCGCCCAGAACGCCTAACACGTCGTTGTCGTTCTGCGGCAAGCGGAGCCGGCTCTGCACGTATCCCACGCTGGCCGTGAGGTTCATGTTGTCACGGGGCTGCGCGGAGACGTTCGCGCGAACGTCGGTATGATGGATCTGGTTCCACTGCAGGATGCCGACCTGCTTGTCGAAATTGCCGGACAGGTAGTACTGCGCACGATCGCCACCGCCGGTCACGCTCAAGCCATAGTTCTGCGTGTTGCCGGTGGTGAACGGCGAGGCCTGCACCAGCGGGTTCCACGACAAGATGCCGTCGCGGGTGCACTGGCCTGATGCCACGGCCACGTTATCGCAGCCTTGGACCGTATCGCCAGGAGCGCTGGGAAGGCTGGTCGTGAAGCCAATCGCGTTCGCCGGCCAGTTCGTCTGATCCCGGTCGCTGCCGCCTTCCACGTGCATTGCCCAACGGGCTTTGCCGCTCTGACCGTGCTTGGTCGTGATGTAGATGACGCCGTTGGCTGCCGCCGTGCCGTACAGCGACGATGCCGCCGGGCCCTTCACCACTTCGATGTTCTCAATGTCTTCCGGATTGAGGTCGTTGAAGCGCGACGGCGCCTGGCCGCCTACTCCAATCATACCGTTGGTCCCGTCGCCGAAGTCATCGTTGACGCGAACGCCGTCCACGATGATGAGCGGATCGTTGCTCAGCGAGAGGCTGCTCGCGCCACGGATACGGATCTTGGCGTTGCCGCCCACCGTACCGCCGCTCGACGTCACCGTCACGCCAGGCACGCGGGACTGCAGCATGTCGGATGCGTTCTCGACGGTGGCTTTGTTCATGGAGTCGACATCCACCTTACCAGTGAGCACGCCGCTCTCGCGCACGCGCTGCGTCTGGGAGTTCGCCAACACCACGGTGGCGTCGAGGGAGACGGCACGCGGGCTGAGCGTGAAGTCGGCCGTCTGTGATTCCGAACCGGAAATGGTCACGCTCTTATCCACCGCGTCGAACCCAATGCGTTGGGCGCGGACGTGCACCGTTCCTGGCTGCACACTGCCGATGCGATACTCGCCTTGCGCGTCAGTGACTGCGCCGCGATGCGTGCCGACGATCGTCACTTGGACGCTCGGTATCGGCGCCTTCGTTGCCGCGTCGGTGACATGTCCCGTGATCGTTCCGCCCTGGGCGAATGCCAGTGCCGGGAACATCACGAGAGCTGCCGCCGCTACGGACCAGCTGCGGACATACCTCGTCATGCCTCCTCCTTCACCTTGCGGTGAAAAAATGAGTAACTGCCCTACGACTTACGACTCACGAACGGACTGCAAACCGGGGATCACGGCAAGATCCCCCTTCACGCGGACGGTGTGTCCGCGTTACGTCGGAGTTCCAACAGAAAAAGGCACAGTCGCGCTGCCGTTCGCGCGCTGCACCTGACATTCGGCCATCGAGACCATTCGTCTATGAACGATCGCGCGCACCACTCTCCGGCAACCGAATCACTGGATTGGCGTGACTAAATCGTAGGGCTAGGCCAGCTATGACGACACGCGCCGCACTGGGGCCTTAGAAGGGTGTAATCCCAGAGGGCTATGTTACGAAGGAAAGTGTTCGAAGATCAAACTAATTGTGGTAAACCGCTCTCCTAACACGCCCAACTGTATGAATATTTAGGCGAACGTCAAGCGAACAGTACAGTAGCGGGTACCCGACTCTCGCGCCACGCACTCTCGCCTCACCGACCACGCCGCTCGAGTGCCGCCCTCAACGATGGCGCCGGATCGATCGCGTTGCCCCACTTCCCGATATGTATCTCGAAATGCAGATGCGGCCCTGCTGCCTCAGCGTCCCCTGAATCGCCAACGTATCCCACCACATCGCCCGCAGCCACCCGGTCTCCGTTCTTGAGTCCCCGCGCATAGGCGTAGCGGGGCGGTGCTTCGTTGTCCCGGGTGCCGGGATCGTCGTTATTGAGATGTGCGTAGAAGTACAGGTTTCCGTCATCGCCGCGCAAGAGAAGCTCGTAACCTTTTTCCTTTTTCGGACGTTCGCTGGAAACCCAATCCACGGTCCCGCTCATTGCCGCCAGGATCGGAGTCCACCGCGGGCAAAACATGTCCTGACCCTTGTGCTGGCGCTTTCCCCCATCCCGCGGGTCCCCGAAGCCGCTTGTAAAACGTACCGAGTCAGCCGCCAATGGGAAGGTGATCGGAACGATACGTGGCTCGGCCCCGGTCCGAAGGCCACCAGACGTCACACAGCCGATCCCGGAAAACAAAACGGCGAGCAGTACGAGCCTCGCCGTTCGAGTCACTTCTGAGCCGGACATACCCCCTCACCATCAATGGGGTGATGGCGCCGGCGGAGCCGTGCTGGTCGAGCCCGCGGGCGCTGGATTCGAGAAGTCTACCTTGGGTACCTCACGCGCGCCCGCGTTGGTCACCTCGAAGTACGGCTTCTCCTTCGCGCTGATGACCTTTGCCGTGAGGACGGCCGGAAATCGACGGATGTACGTGTTGTACTGCTGCGCCGCTTGGTTGTAGTCGCCGCGCGCCACCGCGATGCGATTCTCCGTGCCCGTCAGCTCATCCTGCAGGCGCAAAAAGCTCTGATCCGCCTTGAGCTGTGGATACGCTTCGGCGACGGCGAACAGCCTGCCTAACCCAGACGTGAGCTGCGCGTTCGCGTTCGCCATTTGCTGCGGATCGTGCGTTTGAATCGCGCCCACCAAACCCGAGCGCGCGGTCGCTACCTGGCTGAACACCTGCTCTTCGTGTTGGGCATAGCCCTTCACGGTGCTCACGAGATTGGGAATCAAATCCGCACGGCGCTGCAGCTGGACCTCGATCTGGCCCTGTGCTGCCTTCGCCTGCTCGTCCAACGTTTGGATCGTGTTGTACCCGCATCCCGCAAGAAACGGCACGATGCACAAGGCCAGCAACCGCTTTCGCATTCGCTACCTCCGAACAGAGCGTACGACGAATGGTAGTATCAAGCCGGCCTGAAGCTCAACTGTACAATGTACTTCCCAGGCTTGACGGCGCCCGATGTCGGCTTCCAGGCGCGAGCCGCCTTCTCGTCCAGGCACTCGTTTACCGACTTCCCTGCCTTGGACGTCCACGTGTCGGCGCGGACGCGCGCATCGCTCACGCCGCCGGATCCCACCGTGACGACCATCGCGACGCCGCCCTGCAGTCGCGGATCTACCTTCTGCCCGAATTCCTGATAGCAGAACTGCGAGAATGATTGCTCGCGTTCGACCACCTCGATCAACTCGGGCGGCGCCGGTGGAATCGGCTTCTGGGCTACTTGCGGCTTGGGTGGCGTGAACGTGTCCGGCGCCGCTGCAGGAATCGCACTCTGCACCGAATCCAGGTTCATCGGCGTCGTGTCCTGCGCGATCGGCGGCGGAGTCGGCGGCTTCTTGTCGTGCGAACACGCGGCACCCATCACCAGCACCGCGGCCGCGAGCATGCGTCGCATCATCCAGCTCCTTGTGTGTCCAGGTAGGCCACCAACTGGTGCGCCCCCGCCAGGTAGCTGGAGAGCACCGATGGAACATCATCGCGAGAGAGGCGCTCGGAACCGCGAACGTGTTGCACGACGCGAATGAATGCATCGGTCGACACACCGGTCGCCGTCGCGATGTGGCGGCACAGCACCTCGTAGTCAGTGGACGGGGTCTCCCCCCGGTCGCGTAACACCGCGCGAAAAATCACCATGAACGTGCTCAAGCTGGCCTCGAGCAACCCAAGCTGGCGCTTGCGATCGCCGCCTGTAGCCAAAATGCCTTGCCTCAACTGCAGCAGTTTCCCCATCGCCTCGCGCTCGAGCTGCAGACGCAAGTTCTTTCGGTCGACGCGAATACCGGTGAACGGGTCGGCGCCGAACAGCACGCGATTGCGCTCCAGGATGTCCGCGTATTCCATCGCGAACACGTCGGACAATGAACGCCACTCCTCCTCCGTGAGCGTGAGCGGAGGCGGATGTCCGGCTTCCGACCACGCTCGTGCAATGGCGGCCTCGCGCTCGAGCAGCGACAAGTCCAGCGAGCGGACCAACACGAGCACGTTCAGATCGGAACGCTTGGCGATGTGTTCGCCCGCCGCCGCCGAGCCGTACAGCACGACGGCGCGCAACTCCTCGCCGAACGCCTTCTCGAGCTGCGCCACCAATTCTTCGAGTGTCATCTTCGCCATGTGCACCTCACCAGCTCGAGCCACCGCCGCCACCGCCGAAACCGCCGCCGCCCCCGAACCCGCCGAATCCACCTCCGCCGCCAAATCCACCGCCACCGAAACCGCCACCGCCAAAGCCGCCGCGTCCGCCTAACCCGCCCATTCCGAAGAGCAGGGGCAGGCACCCCACGCAGCCGCGCCCGCGTGACAGCGACGCCACGATCACGATGAACAGCAGACAGATGAAGAACGCGGCCGCCGGCGGAAGTCCGCCGTTGCTGCCCGAGCCGGTGCTAACGGGTTGCGGCGGCGCAAGCGTCGTGTCGACGCTGAAGTGGTACTCGTTCGCGAACTTCTGCGCCACGTCGTACGTCAGCTGCTCGACACCGCCGGCGTAATCGCGCTGCTTGAAGAAGTCGACCGCCGACCGGCACATGTCGCCCGCGTCGGCATCCGTGATGAAGCCCTCGGCGCCGTAGCCCGTCCCGACGAAACACTCCCCGTGACCACTCGAGTTGGTTTCCTTCGGCACCACCAGGATGATCACGCCGGTGTTGCGGGTCGGATCGCCGGGCTTGCCGAACTTGCCCACCTTCCACGTGCGTCCGATCTCGAGCGCGACGTCGCTCGGTGCCTGCTGGCCGATGTCGGGCAGCGTGACGACGACGATCTCGCCGCCGGACTTGGCGCGGACGTCGTCGATGATGCTCTGGACGTGCTGCTGACTCGCCGACGGAAGGACATTGGCGAAGTCGTTCACGTATCCCGTGGGCGCCGGGAGCTGGAGCGCCTGCCACACCACCAGCGCACCGACCAGCTGCCTCGGGAAAACGCTCGGCCACACCGTTGGTTCCGCCTCCTCCGATGGATGCGACGCGTCGTAAGGCCTCAGGCTGCGAGGCCGCGATGCGCCGCCGCCGGCGTTATTTGCTGAACACGAACGAGAAGCTGTACGTGCCGCCGCCCTGCTCGGACGACGGGAAGCGCCATCCCAGGATCTTCTGCTTGATGCACGATTCTGTTTCGGCCGAGCCCGCGCCGGACCAGGTGTGATTCGTGATGTCGACGCCCGTCACGTTGCCGGCGCCGGTCAGCGTGACGGCGACGTTCACTGTCCCCGCCAGCGTCGGATTCACTTTGAGGCCGTTTTCCGTGTAGCAGAACTGGAGCTGCGACTGTCGTCCGCGCACGTAGTTGCCCAGGTCCGACACGTTGCGGCCGGGTCCGCCCACCTTCTCGGCGCGAATGACGCTCGGCGGCGCGACGCTCACCGACGAGAATCCCACGCCCCCGCCGCCGCCGACGCCGCCTATCCCGCCGCCGCCCGGCGTCGTACCCAGGCCTTCGCCTAACCCACCGCGTCCCGGTGTCCGCGAGCCTTGCCCGCCCTGGCCGTAGCCGATCACGGCCTTGCCGCTCTGGCCTGGTGTCGAGCCGGCGCCCGAGTTCACGTCCACGCCGCGCAGCACGTTGGACACGTCGCCCACCATGCCGCCGTTCTGCTTGGTGGCCGCGCCGCCGAACGCCGATCCGAATGCGGCCGCGTCGTTCTTCTTCGGCGCAGGGCGTCCGCCGCCTGCGGCGGGACGCGGCGCGGGTGCCGGAGCCGCCGGCGCCGCCGCCGGTTGCGGCGTCGGCGCCGGCGGCGACAGGTCTTCCACCTTCACGTCGATCGGCGGCGTTTCCTGCGGCAACAGCGCAATGGACGGCGGCACCAGCGGACCGAAGGCCACGAGCAACAGCCACAGAATGCCGAGCGCGCACGACGTGATCCACGAGTACATGATCGCGCGCCCTTCGGCGTCGGCGAACTCGTAGCGCATGTTGCGCGTGAACGACGTTTCGTCCACGGCCGAGCGCGCCCGCCGCGGCGGAGGCGTCATCGGCTGCCGCGTGTCGGCCATGCCTAACGCGCTCCCGTCGCGGCCGCGGTGGAGTCCACGGGTCCTTCTTGCTTGCTCACCTGGAGCGACAGATTGCGGAATCCGGCCAACCGCGCCGTCTGCATCATGCGCGCGAGCAGGTCATAGCGCATGCTCTTGTCGCCCTGGATCGCCAGCGGCACGTCGAGCGGTTGATCCGCCGCGACTTTGTTCGCCTGGCGAATCGAGTCCGCCGCCACGCGCATCGCGGCATAGAGCGGCGGAATCAACAGCGGCTGCGAGGCGTCGTTCGAGGGCGCGCGCGCCGCGTCGAGCGTGCTCATGATGGGCCTGCCGCCTAACGTGACCTGCGGGCCGACGCCGAGCGTGAGCTGCTGCAGCGCCGCCGCGCCGACGTGCGCCTCGGGCAGCCGGACGCCGGGCACCACGGGCGAGAGCTCGCCCACGGTGGCCGTGGTCAGCGCGAAGAATACGATCGACACCAGCGTGTCGACCAGCGGCACCAAGTTGAGCTCCGTGATCCGGAACTTGGCGAATTGCGCGGCGCGACGCGCCGCGCGCATGTCCCGCCCTCGGCTGCTCACGCGCTACCTCGCCGGGCCGCCGCTCGCGGGTCCGCCGCGTGCGCGCGTGCCGAGTGAGATGCCGGTATAGCCCGCCAATCGCAGTCGCTCCAACACGTGAATGATGTTGTCGTAGGCCACGTCGTCACTCGGAATCACGAGCACGTCCTTGTTCTGCGGATACTGCTGGCGGATCTGCGTCATCAGCGCCTGCAGTGTGCCTAACGCAGCGGCGTCGAGCCCCGTGATGGCCTGGCGGAACCCGCCGTTCCCCGAGTGCTCCACGTCCAACTCGTTGTTGCTCACGCGCACCGCGAGGAGCAGGTTGAGCACGTCCTTCTCGGATTTCACCTGTGACGCCTGCTGCGGCGTCGTGACGACGACCGGCGGCAGCGACAGGTCGAACGACGTCAACGCCATCATCGTCTCGCCCTGATACGTGAGCAAGGAGAAGAATACGATGGACGTGAGCGTGTCGACCAGCGGCACGAGGTTGATGTTCCCGTGCGCCGTGACCGGCGCGCGCTCGGCGCGCCGCTGCTTCGATCGGTGGAAGAGACTCGCCACCGTCTCCTCAGCGCTCGTCGCGTGGTGTGTTCAGCAGCGCGCTCACCGGTGTCCCAGGCGGACGTCGGGGCGATCGATCAAGGCGTTGATGAGGCGGACCTGGAATTCATCCACCTGTTCGATGATGCCTTCCGCCTGGCTCACCAGGTATGCGTGCGCCACCGACAGCGGCACGGCCGTGAGCAACCCGAAGCCCGTGGCGTTCAGTGCGACCGCGATACCGGACGCGAGGGCCGCCGACCGCTGCGCCGCCGCTTGCAACGACACCGATTGGAACGCGTGCCGCAAGCCGAAGATCGTGCCTAACAGACCGATCAGGGTGGCGACGTTGGCGAGCATCGGCAAATAGTGGAGCCGCCGCGTGAGGCGCGGCAGCACGCTCAGCGCCGCGGCATCGGCCACGTTCTGCAAGTCGGCTTCGTCGCGGCTCCGGCTGCGCAGGATCAACAAGCCCATGTCCGGCAGCACCGCATTCGACTGCTGACAGAGCTTGATCGCATCTTCGATCTTTCCGGCGCGGACGAGCTGGATCACCCGCTCGATGAACGCGCGCCCGTTGATCTTGGAGCGGATCACGATGGTGTAGAACCGCTCGATGAAGACGGCCAGCCCGCATACTGCCACGAGGAGGATGAAGTGCATCACCGGGCCGCCGGCGCGGTAGTACTCGAGCAAGCTTGTCATCTAGAATCGTCCTCCGAGTAGGTGCGGCACATGGTGGCCGTGGTACTATCGTTGGGGTTGCGTGGTATCGTGCGGCGCGCGGAGAGAATCTCTGGCCACGCCGAGTGCCTTCACCACCGCTTCGAGCGAATCGAGACGCGCCCTGCGGTATTCCAACTGCTTCATCAATTCCTTGATCTCTGCCTCACGCGACGCAGCGGCGGCGGCATTCTGCGTCGACTGCGCGGCCGCCGATGTCGCGGAATCCGCGGCGTGTTGTTTCGCCGAGGCGTCGCGATCCGCGCGTTCGAGCGAATCGAGTCGCGCGCGGCGCTGTGCGAGCTCGCCGCGAATGGTTTCCATTTCGTGCGTCCGCGCCGCGAGGTCGGTGCTCTGCGCGGCGGCTCCGGCGGGTGCCGCGCCGGGCGAACCGGGTGCCGCGGCTCCGGCAACCACCGCGGCTCCCGCGGAGTCGGTGGGCGACTTGCCCGTCACCTGGCTGCGCGAGAGGATCCGGTAGCCGGGCATCGCCGATGACCAGAACGATCCGATGCCGTTCGCCGCGCCCAGGACCTGCCGGTCGTACGCCGGGACTTCGCGCGGCCTAACGGTAACGACCTGCGGCGTGGGGACCTGGCCGCGGATGACGATCGTCTGCCCCGCCTTGGGCGGCTTCTTGGGCGGCGCGGCCGGTTGCTGCGCCGCGAGCTGCGTCGCACCCGCGACCATCGCGGCCACGGACACCGCCGCCATGCGGGTCACGAATCGCGTGCGCATCAGCGGGTCCCTCCACTCTTGGCGGGCGCCGGCGGCGCGCCGGGCGCGTCGACGGCCGGCGACTCATCCACCGTTCCGCCTAACGCAGCCTTGGCGCGGTCCACCCACGCATTCGCGATCTTGTCCGTCGTCGCCTTGTCCACCAGCGTCTGCCAGGTCTTTCGCGCCTCATTGAAATACTGATCGGCCTGCTGCGACGCGCCGGTCTGCGCCGCGGACAACTGGTCGCCGGTGAGATCGGCCGGGAGCTGCACGTTCTTGAGATAGTTCCCGTACTCCCACTGCGCGAGTCCGACGAAGTACGACGACGCCGCGAGCCACTGCGGCGACCCGGCGCCGATCGACCGCGTGAAGTGCATCGTCATCGCCGTCAGCAGGCGCCGCTTGGGGGCCGAGAGGCGCTCGACGCCTTTGCGCGTGAGGTTGAGCCGGCTCGGAATGTTCAGCACGAGCGGCTTGTACTGCGTGTACATCGCCGCGCCCTCGCGGAACTCCTGCTCGCCTAACCGATCGGCGCACGTCGACTTGAACTCGGCCGTCGGCCGCACGCACGCCCTGGCCAGCTCCGCCGACGCGGCGGCGCTGTCGCCCGCCGCCTTGAGCATCACGATCCGCGCCTGCTGCGCCGCGCCGGCGCGCGCATCGCGCGGATTGCGCGCCACGAACGTTCCGTACGCCCGCGCCGCGTCCGAGGAATCCGCCGCCTGCGCGTAGAGCAATGCCGCGTTGTACTGCGCATCGGGCGCCCGCTTGTCGCGCGGATACGCGGCGGCGAACTCGCCGTACGCCCCGGCCGCGTCCTTGGCGTGGCCTAACGAATCGAGCATCACCGCGCGCCTGACCATCGCGTCGGCGCGACCCGGCCACGTCGGATTTTGTTGGACCAACGAGTCGAGCGCCTTCGCGGCATCCTCGCGCCGGCCCAAATCGGCCAACAATTGCGTTTCGAGCGCCTGATATTGCACGCGATATTTGTACGTGGGATACTGCGCCACCAACCGGCCCGACAATTCCAACGCGCGCGACTTGTCCGAGCGCGACGTCGCGGTATCGCTCTTCGCGCGCGCCGTGCTGTCGGCCAGCATGTACGTCTCGATCGCGTTGCGCAACGCGTCCGGCGCCTTGGCCGACGTCGGGTTGCGATCGGCGTACGCGACGTACACCTGCTCCGCCGCTGCCTCGTAGTTGCCGCTCTTGATCAACGAGTCGCCGTACGTGACGGCTGCTGCGTTCCGAATCAAGTTGATCGAGTCGGCCAGCTTGCCGCGCCCCGCCTGTCCCGCGATCGACTGCGCCTTCTCCCATTGCCCCTGGGCTTCGGCGTACTTGCCCTGCTTGTAGAACGCGTCGCCGATCAGCTTCTGCGCGGTCGGCGTGTACGCATTGTCCGGATATTTCTCCGCGAACGTCTGGAAGGTCGACGCCATCACATCCCACCGCGACGCTTCGGACGCACGGCGGCCTTTCTCGATCAACGCCTTGGGCGCGGCGTCGCTCGCCGGGAACGCAGCGGCGAACCGGTCGACGGCCGCGAACATCGAATCCTGCACCGTGGTGTCCGCCTTGTTGCGCGCGACCGCGGAGTCCCACGCGACGACGGCGTTCTGTCCCGCCTGTTGGGCGAGCTTGGGATCCTGCTTGTATTCGTACGCCGCGTGCGTGTACGACTCGCCGGCGTCCGCATAGGCCCGCTCGCCGAAGTACGCTTCGCCCGCGAGGAACTGCGCGTTTTGTGCGCTGTCGGACTTCGAGAACTCGCGCAGGTACCGCGCGTAGAGATCCGCGGCCGCCGCGAAGCGCGCGCTGTCTTTCTTCTGTTGGGCCTGCGACAACGCGAACTGCGCGCTCTGGCGCAACATCACTTCGCGCACCTGCGCCGCGGTGTCGCCGAGCGCGGGGTTGGCCTTCGCCCAGTCGGTGCCGGGGGCGAACTGGTCGACTAACTGAAGACGCGCCTGCTGCGCATGCTCCGGATCGAGCACGCGGTTCTGGTAGATGTCGACGATTTCGCGCTGCACGTCGAGCGCGCCGGAGTCGGCCGGCGCCTTCGCTTCGACGGCCTGATACGCGGCGACGGCGCGCGGGAAGTCACCTTGGTCGCGCAGGCTCGCGGCGACGCGGCGCAGCACCGGCAACTCGAAGCCCGCCGATCCGGCGTGGGACGAGAAGTAGGCGTTGGCCGCCTCGGCGCCGCCGGTCTGCGTGAACGCAACGGCCATGTACTCGATGGATTCGCGGCGCAGGCCTAACCGGGCCTGCCGTTCCGGCGTCAGCTTGTCGTACTCGGCGACGAGCCGGCCGAACACCTCGACCGCCTGACCGTATTCGGGCTGGTTGGGCTGCGTGGCCTGATTATAGTAGGCCCAGCCCAGCTTGTAGAGCGCCAGGAAATAGATGTCACCATCGGGCGACGCCGTCTTGGTCGCGTTTTCGTACGCGTCGGCCGCCTGAACGAACATCGCCTTGCGCGGCGCGCCGCGGAGCGTCGACGCCTGCTCGAACCGGGCATCGCCTAACCGGAAGTACGCCTCGGCCCGGTAGGACGACTGCGGCTTGGCGCTGACGAGCTCGAACATCCGGGCCGCATCCGCATACCGGCCGTCGGAGGCGTAGAGCGTGCCTAACGTGTACCCGGCGGCATCGCCGTTCACGAAGCCGGGATACTTGGCCACGAGCTCTTCGTAGCGCGACACGGCCGCCGAGTAGTCGGGTTGCGTGACGTCGTTGCCCGAGCCCGAGCGCTGGGCCGTGGCGAACGCGTCATCGGCGCGGCGCACCAGGAGCTCGGCCAGCTGGAACAGCGCGTTGGGGCGGAGCGGGCTGGCCGGGTAGCGAGCGACGAACGCCGTCAGCTTATCGATCGCCACACGGCGCGCGGAATCTTCCGCCGCCGGCGTGGTCGTCGCGGCCGGAGTCGGTACGGATGCCACCGTCGCGGGCGCCGGCGACTGGGCACGCGCCGGTCCGGCGGCGAAGGCGGCCGAGACCGCGAGAGCGAGACGAACGGGAGCGCGCATCGCGGGTTATCGGGGCGAGTGGGTCGCGGAGCTCGACGGCGCCGAGGGCGCGGCCGGCGCGGCTGGGGTGCCGCTCAACTCGATCGCTCGGAAGAACGACGCGCTGGCCGATCCATAGTCTGCCGCTTCCTTGTCGTGCTGCAACGCCGCCAACTGTGCCGCCGCCCGCGCGCGCAGCTCGCCGTCGACCAACGCGACCATCTGCGTCTCCGCCGCGGTGCGCGCCGATTCCGCCGTGGCCAGTGCCGCGCGCATGGCCCGCACCTGGTCGCTCTCGACCGATCGCAGCGTGGTCAGCTCGCGGGTCACCACCGAGTCATCGGTGGCCAGCACGCGCACGGTGGAGTCGTGCAGCGCGCGGGTGCGGGCGAGCTTCGCCATGATCGTGTCGCGCAGCGAGAACGTCTGCTGCCGGGCGACGACCTGGTCGAGCTGCTGCGACACGCTGTCGGCCATGGCCCGATACGTGGCCGCCGTGCTCGCTTCGATGTCGAGGACGTGCATGTCGGCCGGCGTCCCGTTGCTGCCTAACGCTGAGCGAATGCTGTCCACCATCTGGACGTTCTGCGCGGCCGCCGCCTGCGTGGCCGCTGCCTGCGACGCCAGCATCTCGTGGACGCGGGTGCGCGCGCGGTCGAGGGACGTGGAGACCCGGCCCACCGAATCCTGCAACGCGGTGAGCTGCTGCTCTTCGGTCGCGAGGGTGGCGCGCGTGCTGGCCGTGAGGTGCTGCAGGTCCTCGAGCGCCGCGATGCGCATCACCTGGACATTGAGCTGCTCCTGCAAGCGGAACTGCGCGAGCGTGACCGCGGCGTCGGCGCTCGAGAGCGTCTGGGCGTGCTCGGCGTACGCCGCAAACACCGCGGGCGAGGACGCCGGCGCATAGACGAGGCGGCGCGGAAAGTCAGCGCCTAACGAAGGGGCGAGCGAGTCGAGGCGCGCTTCGACCTGCGCCACCGAGACGACGTCCGGCATCGCCCGGGCCGGCGGGGCGTCGGCGCCGTTGAAGGCCGCGAGCATCGTCGCCGCATCCGCGTCGGCGTCGTCGGAGAGCGCCAGCGTCTTGCCGCTGCGCGGGTCGTCGAGGAACACGAGCCCCGCCGCGCGGGCGTCGACCAGCGTCTTGGCGGCTGTGCCTAACGCAGTGGCCGACCGGCCCTGGAGCGCCGTCAGGTCGTTGCCCACCGAGTCGGCCACCGCGTCGAAGTATCGCTCGGCATCTTCGGTGTGGCCGGACTCGAGCATCACCTGGCCCAGCATCAACCGCGCTTGCTCCCGCTCGGGGAGGCTCGGATACGCCGCCGTGAAGGCCGCGAACGCTATGCGCGCGGAATCGGGCTGGCCCGCGCGGTAGAGCGCCCAGGCGCGGGTGAGGAGCGCCTGCGCGCCCACGCTGCTCGTCGGACCGACGCCGGCCGCGAACGCCGCCGCCGCGTCGTACTGTCCGCCCTCGAACGCGATCTCGGCGGCCGTTAGGCGGACCTGATCGCCGAACGCGCCGGTGGCGACGTTGGCCAGCGGCCGAAGGGCGTCGAGCGCCGCCGCGGCATGCGTGGTGTCGCCGCCCATCGCGGCCAGCGCATCCATGTATTGCGCGTACGGGGCAAACACGCCGCCCGCCGCGCGCGCGGCAGCGAACGCGCTCCGAGCCGCCGCCCAGTCACCCGCGCGGTACGCCGCGAGGCCGCTCACCAACGATGCTAGGCCGCGATCGCCCCCCGGCGTGCGCGACGCGAGCGCGCGCACCGTGGAATCGTCGCCGCGACGGAACGCATCGAGCATGAGCTGCGCGTCCACCGTGCTCTGATACTTGATGCCGCCCGGGACCGTGGCCAGCTGGGCCGCCTCGGCGCGGAACTGGCTGCCCATGCCTAACCGATAGTACGCCTCGGCCATGAGGAACACGAGGTCCGGTCGCACCGCGCCCGAATCGGAGGACCTGAGCCAGTCGAGGCGCGCGAGCGCAGCAAGCGGGCGATCCGAGGCGAGCTCGAAGAGCGCGGCTCGGATCTCCGCGTCCACACCGCGCTGCTGATCCGCCGCCGCCGACAGCACCGGCGCGCCGGTATCGGCGCGCACGGCGCTGTCGGCGGCAATGCGTCCCGTCGTGTCGCGCGACGCGCCCGGTTGTTGGGCAACAGCGCAGCGCGCCCCGCCCGCCACACAGGCGAGCGCGGTCACGACGGCGAACGTGCGAACCATCATCACGGAATCGGTCG
Source organism: Gemmatimonadaceae bacterium (assembly GCA_025449955.1). Taxonomy (GTDB): domain Bacteria; phylum Gemmatimonadota; class Gemmatimonadetes; order Gemmatimonadales; family Gemmatimonadaceae; genus JADGGM01. Next base: position 3,766 of record JANWIK010000039.1, on the reverse strand, counting down.
GCTCAGAATGGAGTCGTCCCTTGGCTCGTCCAGGTGTTCGGAACCACCTGGCCGTTGCGCACGGTGAACTGCAGGTACGTCACGACATTCACTTGGGCGGTCACGTTGGCGCGCGCCGTCACCGGCTGGCCGTTGACCGTCACCTTCACATCGACGGTATGCGCCACGGGCAGCACGGCCGACCGGAAGAGCTCATCCACGGCGCCTTGCGACAACGCCTGGGTCGCGATCGCCGAGTACGTCCGTGTATCGGGCGGTCCGCCGTCCAACGACATGTCCACCGCCGTCGGCGACGTCTGCGACGAATCGGCGCGCAACAACACCACCAGCACCGCGCCCGACCGCCGCTTCACCGCGTCGCCTAACGCCGCCATGCGGTCGCGCTGCGACTGCATGTTGTCCTGCGCCGTCGAGAGGGTCTTGTCCAGGTCGACGAGCGCGTTCTGCTCGGTGCTCATGAGCAACTGGTCGGCGCGCTTCGCCGTCGTCTGCGCCAATGCGTTGTCGATCTCCGCCTCGAGGGCCACGCGTTGCCCGCGCAGCTGGCTCAGTTGGTCCTGCGTCGCCTGCAGTTGTTTGATGAGTGCACTCCGCTGCGACTCGTACACCTGCTCCACCGCCGAATCGGGGGTGCGGCCGCTCGAGTCCGCTTGCGCATGTACCATCGCCGGCGCTGCCAGCAGCGCGAGGCCGGCGAGGCCTGAGACGAGAGAGCTGTGCCGTCTACTCATGGGCATTCTTCCGCGTGATTGATGCGCGACTCACTGCTATGGTTTGTCCTGCGGCGGCGGCGTATTCTGCTCCAACTTGCGAAGCCGCTCCTCGAGCCGTTTGAGCGCATCGCGCTCCGCGTTGAGTTCCTGCTCCGCTTGCGCACGCCGCTGTTCCACATCGAGCAGGTTCTGCGCATGATACCGGTCGATCTCCAGCTCCAACGATTGGACACGCTTCTGCCGCGCATCGATTTCCGCGACCAACGCCTTTTGCTCTGCTTCCAGTTGGGCGACGCGGTCCTGCAGCACGTGTCCGCGCAGGAGCCCGAACACATTGCTCTGCCACCCGATCGAGAACGCGAACTTGTCGTAGTTGTACGGCGTGTGCGCCGTGTCGGACACCCCGCCGGCACCGAGCTCCGTCCAATACAACCCCGCCTGAATGCCGCGCCAGTTGAGCACCGCACCCAAATTGTAATCCCAGGCGTTGTTCTCGACCATGAACGACAGCACGCTGTGCGTGGACGGATAGACGTCCATCTTGACGCCGCCGAACACGCCGCCGGTCGCGTGGTGCGAATACGCCGTGCCTAACTTGCCATCATCCTTGAACAGCCCGTTGCCGTAGCCGAGGCTCAAGCTGAGCCCGACGTTGGGCCAATCCTTGTCGAGCTCGGACAGCGAAAACGACTTCGTCGCCACGCCGTACACCGTTTCGGCCGTCGAGAAATTCTGGTGCAGCGAATCGGCGACGTGGTTGCGATTGGGATCCGCGTTCGTGGGCGGCGACAGGAAGTAGCCTAACCCGAAACGGTCGATATGCGAGTACGGACCCACGTTCTCGAGTCCCACGGCGACGCTCGGGATCCAGCCCGTGATACCGGAACGTCCGCGGAAATTCTCCTCGTTCAGCAACAAACCCCGGCCGAAGAATCCCCACTCCGGCGCGTCTGAGTACACCGACAGGCCGATCTCGGCGTGCTGAAGAATTGACGTGTACACGGCGAAGTTGGAGTTGATGCCCTTCCCGACCCCGAGGCCGGACGAGAGCTCCGATCCCTTCACCGTCTTACCCGACATCGCGAGCGAGAAGTCACCTGACAACGGGGACACCCACGCAACCGGAATGTCGATCAGCCCCGAGCCCCAATACAACGTCTGCGGATAGCTCTCTTGTTGGGCATACACGCCGGCCGGAATCATCAAGAGTAGCGCGGCCAGCGCGGAGCAGCATCGCGTCATGGACATCGTTCAGAATCTCCGTGTCGTTAGCGCGCGGGCGGCTTGGTGGAATCCGGCGCAGCCGGCGGCGACTGCGGCGGTTTGACGGGCGGCTTCTGATCGCCTTGCTGCAGCGCCTTGAGCCGGTCTTCCGCTTTCTGAATCGCGTCGCGCTCGGCCTGAATCTCCGATTCGAGCGTCTGACGACGCTTGGCCACCTCTGCCAATTCCCCCGCCTGCGCCTTCCGCAGCTGGTCGTCCAACGCCGTGATGCGTTCCTCGCGCTTCGCGAGCTCCAAGTGCAACCGTGTTTCCTCGCGCTGCAACTCGCCGACACGCGACCGCAGCATCGCGCCGCGGCCAATGTCATACAGGTTGCCGCTGTACCCGAGACTGAGATTGACCTTGGTGTAGTTGTAGACCGAATAGAACGTGCCCTTGGTCGGCGACTTCGAGCCTTCCTCGAGCTCCGTACCATAGATGCCGAGCGAGATGCCGCGCCACGTGCCGACGACGCCGGCGTTCCAATCCCACCCGTTGTTCTCGGCCAGGAAGTCGAGGCGCGTGTTCTCCGTCGGATGGATCGCGTAGCGGCCGCCGAGGAACAGTCCCTTGGCGATCGTCCCCTTGTCGTTGTAGCTCTTGCCCAGGCCGCCGTCGTCCGAGAACAGGCCATCGCCGTAGCCTAACGTTAGGCTTGCGTCGCTGGTGCGGCCGATGGCGAACGACTTGGTGGCGACGCCGTACAACGTGGGCGTCGAGTGAAAGTGCCGCGCGTAGGGCGACGTGATGTCGGCGCCGTTGCCGGTCGAGTCGATCGACACATCGTGGCCCACGAGCATCCGCTCTTCGTGCGGATACGGTCCCAGATTCCGGAACCCGACCGCGATCGCCGGCCACCACTTCCCTTGCTCTTCCTTGTTCAGCAAGGCCTGGCCGAAAAAGCCCCACTCGGGATTCTGGCTGTAGAGCGAAAAGCCTAACTCGTAGCGGCCGCCCCAGTGCGAATCGATGGACAGATTCGTGTTCCACTGTGCCGACGTGTTGAGCGTCGCTTGATTGACTAGGTTGTACGGGATGTGCTTGGCCGAGGTCTGCACCCAGACATCGCCGGACGCCGGAGACACCCACGCCACTGGATCATCGATGAGCCCGGTGCCGAAATCGAGCGTGGCCGGGTACAGATCGTTCTGCGGCGGCTCGGCTCGCATCGTGGCCGACGAGTCCTGCGCCGACGCCACCGGCACCGCGACCAACGCCGCTCCGAGGGCCAAGATCGGGAGCGCTACGCTGGAGCGCAACCTGCGCATGCATCCTCCAGGGACAGGTGTGGTGTGGACGCTTGTCGGTCTATGACTCATTAAGCATCGCCGAGGTAAAAGCCACGGGCAGAGGAGAATACGAGGCAGAAGCTCGCGTGATTCCAGCAAGCACTCTTGACTCCGCTGCCACGAGCAATGTGATTAGCAATTCTCAACCCCGGCGAACCTTGCCTTAGCACGCCGTACACAACATGGAGGGACTGTGCATCTGCGGACGCGACTCATCCTGATCGTGGCGGCCGCGGTCGTCTCCGCCGCGTGCTGGCACCATCGCCCTTCAGCAGACTCGGCTCCTGATACCCCAGCAACGCTACACGTTGACAATCACAATTATGAGAACGTGGACATTCAGGTGTCTTATCGCGGACTCAGATCGCATCTGGGTAGTGTGAACGCGTCAGGCACAACTGACATTGTGTTCCCAAAGTACCTCTTGAGCGACCTCGGCGAGGTGCAACTCATCGCTCACGCGATTGGGACCCCATCTACGATCGAAACTGCGGTGATCGT
>JANWIK010000038.1 GCA_025449955.1 Gemmatimonadaceae bacterium | reverse complement strand
GGTCAACCGTTCGAACATGCGTTTAGAGCCGACACAACCAGCGTCCCACCGGACATACCGCCGGCCGGACGGTCTCGACTCCTCTATTCCAAATACCGCCATCCTCGACCCGAGGTTCCCGCCCCGCGGTCGCCAGTCTTGCCCCGGTGTCAGGACACGTGCGCGTTCAAGAAATCCAGCGTCCGCTGCCACGCCACCTTCGCGTCGCGCTCGCTGTACACGGGCCTGGTGTCGTTGAAGAACGCGTGCCCGGCATCGTAATAGTGGTACTCGAAGCTTCCGCCCGCGTTCGCAATCGACGTCGCCAGCGTTTGCACCGATTCCTCGCTCACCGACTTGTCCTGCTTCCCGAAGTGGCCGAGTATCGGAACGCGAACGCGCTTCACATCGATTTTGACTGCCGGATGTATGCCGTAAAAGTCCACCACGGCTGAAATCGCCTCGGGATACTCCATGCCCGCATACATCGCGAGCTGCCCGCCCATACAGAACCCGACGACACCGACGCGCTTCGATGTGACCGCGGAATCCTTAAGCAAATACTGCGCGGCGCCCTTCATGTCCTTCCCGGCCTCGGCGATGTTCAAAGCCATGAGCATCTTGCCGGCCTCGTCCGGACTCTTGGTGGTCTTACCATGATAGAGATCGGGAGCGAGCGTCACGAATCCCGCCTTCGCGAAGCGTTCCGCCACATCTTTGATGTGGTCCACCAGGCCCCAGTATTCCTGATTGACGATGAGTCCTTTCCCTTTGCCGCCCGGCGGCGCGGCGAGATATCCGGTACCGTTGCGTCCGTTAGCCTTGAATTCGACCATGCTTCCCATCGTCCGCTCCTCGCGAGTGTGTGCGTGACAGCCATTCACCATGCCTAACGTACTGCTCGCCGATGCCGATGCGTTCTTCGTCGCGGTCGCCCGGTTAGTCGACCCCGAGGGCGCCGGCCGCGCGCCGCTCCTCATCGTGGGCGGCTCGGCCGATAGCCGCGGCGTCGTCTGCTCGGCGTCCTACGAGACGAGAGCGTTCGGCGTGCGATCGGCGATGCCGGTGTCGCAAGCATTGCGCCTCTGCCCGCGCGCGATGTGCGTGCCCGTTCCGCGCCACGAGTGCAGCACCAAGAGCCGGCAGATTCGCGCGATCCTCCATCGCTTCGCGCCGGTGGTCGAGACGGCGAGCATCGACGAGTGGTACATGGACCTCTCCGGCACCGAAGTGCTCTACGGAGGCGAGCCCAAGGAGCACACCGCGCAGCGCATTCGGGACGCGGTCCGCGAAGGCTCGGGCCTTACGGTATCGATCGGCGGCGGATCCAACAAGCTCGTCGCGAAGCTCGCGGTCGAGGTGGCCAAGCCCAAGCCCGACACCGGTCGCACCGGTATCCACATCGTGCCCGACGGCGCCGAGTCGGAATTCCTCACGCGCTTCTCGTTAGGAGAGATTCCGCTCGTCGGTCCGCGCTTCCAGGAGCGCCTCAAGCGGCACGGGATGGTGACGGTGCCGGATGTCCTGGCGCACGACGAGCGCACGCTGGTCGCGTGGTTGGGCAAACGCGATGCGCGCTGGCTCGCGGACCGTGTGCGCGGCGTCGATCATGGCAAAGTGTCGGGCGACGGCGAGCTCAAGAGCCTGAGCCGCGAAGACACCTTCCCCGCCGACTTGGGCGACGATGCATCGCTCGAGCGCGAGCTGTTGCGTCTCGTCGTCCGCGCGGCCGCGGACCTGCGCGCCGAAGGACTCACCACGCGCACGGTAACCGTAAAGCTCCGCGATTTCGATTTCACGACGCGGCAGGCGAGCCGAACGCTGGACGACGGCGTGATGTCGGACCGGCCGATGTACGAAACCGCGCGGGCGCTCCTGCGCCGACTCCGCGCCGCGCGGCGGTGCAAGGCCCGTCTGTTGGGCGTGTCGCTGTCGTCGCTCGCGCCGGCGCCGGCCCCGACGCAGCTCGCGTTCTTCGAGGCGGCGGCGGGGCCGCTCACCGAAACGGCGCGCGACCGTACGCTCGCGCACACCGTGGACGCGCTCCGCGAGCGCTACGGCGACGACGTGATCGGACCCGGCGCGCTGGCGCGCCGCGCGCCGGCACAGCGTTAGGCAGCGTTGGCCGCGGTCTCGTCGGGGATGTCGTCGGTGCGCTCGAACACCCGGCCCAGCCACGCGGTGATCCACCAGAGCTCGGCCGCCACCAGCACGGCGCCGAGCATCGCGCCCGGCACCAGGCCCCAGAGCCCGGCGTGCGACACGCCCCAGATCGCCAGCGCGCCGCCTAACGCACCGGGAATGGCCAGGCACACCGTGAGCACCACCAGCGACCCGAACATCGTCAGCATGCCCTGACCCACCGCTTCGATGCCGCCGGGCCGAGCCAGGCCTAACCGGACCCATCCCGGGAACAGCAGCGCGCCGGCGTTCTGCACCAGCAACCCGAGCGCGCTCACGACGGGGACCACGACGAGGAGGGTTACCAAGAGCGCCGTCTGCCCGGACCACGAGGCCGTGATCGGATTCTTGGGCGGCGTCAGCGCGTAACCGACCAGCAGCATGGGCACCTGCACCGCCGCCAGCGTCACCAACGCCGCCGCCAGCTCGGCGCGAACGAGCGTGGCGCCGCGCACCGGCAGCGAGCGCAGCACTTCGAGCTGCAGCATGTCCAACCGCAGATCGTTGCGCACCCAGAGCGGACCGGCCACCACCAGCATCAACGTGACGCCCAACGCGATCCGTCCGATGAGCACGCTGACGCGGTCGGTGGCCGGCATCACCTGGTTCAGGAAGACCAGGGCGATGACGATGGCCACGCAAATCGCGATCACCGTGCGAATCGCCATCGTCCTGCCTAACGCGGTGATGTTCTTCCACACGATGGCGACCGCAGGCGTGGCGCGCGGCGGGAGCTTCAGGCGAAACCTCCGGCGAACGCCGCGCGCGGCGGGCATCGTGGCGCGTCCGGCGCGCCGGGCGATCGCTACCGCGCGCCGGGCCGCGTTCGTGGCCGCCGCTTCCTCGAACGCGGCGTCGGTGCGGAGCACCCAGATCACGTGCGCCGCCACCAGCAGCAGCGCTGGCCATGCGGCGCGCACCCACTCGCCTAACGACGGCGCGAACGCGGGAGCCAGCAGCAGGCGAAACGGGTAGAGCACGGCTTTGCTCACGGGCGCGTGGAGTATCGCGATGGCCGCGCCTAACGTATTGCCGGCGGCGATGCCGGCGCGCAGCGCCGGGATCTGCGTCGACACGCCCCAGATCACCGCGACCGCCGCCGCCGCAACCACGATGATCGCACCCAGGTGGCGGCGCAGTCCGGATGCGCCGTGCTCCGCCGCGCTCTCGCGCACGAGCGACGCCCCGACGCGATGCAGATAGAGCGTGGTATAGATGATCCACAACGACACGGCGCGCTCCACGATCGACCCCGACGCTCGACCCAGGATGACGAGCGAAAACAGCACGCTCGGCAGGATCACGATTTGCGCCTGCAGCAGCTTGAACGCCACCACCTGACGCCTCGTGAGCGGCGCCGTGAACAGCAGCTGCACTTCGGCCACGGAGAAATTGAGCGCCACTTCGTCGCTGCCGAAGAGCCACCAGCTGGCGACCAACACGGCCAAGCCGAGCGCATACACGAGGTACGCCGTACTGTCGGCTCCCCCGACAGTGAAGCTGGCTCCGCGGCGCGGGTTGGCGATGAACCAGAAGTAGGCGATGCCGGCGATGAGCGCGAGCGCGTAGCGCGGCTGCCGGGCCCGGCGCGCCCGCCTAACGGTGCGATTCACCACGCCGCGCGCGATCAGCCACGTGAGCGCCGCGAAGCGCCCGCGGCTCTCGGTGTGTTGCGTCATTGCGCGGCCCGCGCGCCGTCGCCGGTGAGCGCCAGGAAAATGTCCTCGAGGCCGAGTCCCGCGAGCTGGGGCCGATCGGCGATGATGTCGTCGATCTTGCCGATGGCCACCGTGCGTCCGCCGTAAATGATGAGGATGCGCGTGCACAGCTCTTCGACCAGCTGCAAGAGATGGGAGCTCAGCACGACTGCCGCACCCTCGCGCGCACGCGCGACGATCGTCGCTTTCATCCGGCGCATGCCGCCGGGGTCGAGGCCGGTGAGCGGTTCGTCAAGGACGAGCGCTTTGGGGTCGTGCAGGAGGCCGCACGCGATGGCGAGCTTCTGCCGCATGCCGCGCGAGAGCTCGGTGGGCAGCGCGTCGCGTTTCTCCGTTAGCTCGAGCTCGGCGAGCAGCGGCGGGATCCGTTGGGCGGCGTCGGCCACACCGTAGAGGCGCGCGATGAACTGGAGGTGCTCGTCCACCGACAGATACTCGAACAGGTGCGGCTCGTCGGGGATGAACGCGAGGGCGCTCTTGGCGGGCACGGGTTGGGCGGCCAGATCGTGGCCGGCGATGTGGATCGTGCCGCTCGTTGGGCGGATGATCCCGCTCAGGCTGCGGAGCGTGGTCGTCTTGCCGGCTCCGTTAGGCCCGACGAGGCCCAGCACCTCGCCGGCCCCCACGGTGAAGGAGAGGTTGGAGACGGCGGTGAGGTCGCCGTAGAGCTTGGTGAGGCCGCGGACCTCGATCCCGGCCGAGGCGGCTGCCGGGGGGAGCGAATCGGTCATGGAGTGTGCGTTAGGCGTCGGAGGAGTCGAGCAGCGCGCGCAAAATGGTGGTGGCCGCTTTCTCGACGCGGCGCCAGTCGGCGTCCTGGCGCATGTCGAGGCCGAAGTATGGTACGTCGGAACCGGCGCGTGTGGCGAGCGTCGTGAGCCCGGCGGTCACGAGGGCGCCCACGGCCTCGAGGTCGAAGCGCGACGGGACCGCGTGCGCATCGCGCAGGGCGCTGCCCAACGCGGACAAGCCGTCCTCGCGTCCCACGGTGATCGGTTTGGTGATGTCGTGGTCCGTGTGTCCGGTCGCTTCCCAGGCAACCGCGTGTTGGGCGAGCGGTCGCGCGCGGATGTCGCGCGCGACTTGAATGAGTGTCGCGGCCAAGCTGGATCCTGCCGCCGCGGGCGTCGCCGCCGGCGAGGGCGCGGCCGGCCACGCAGCTCGCTCGGCGATCGCGGCGGAGAGGAGACCGTCGACGCCGCCGAAGTAGCGATAGATGAGGACTTTGTCGACGCCGGCTTCCTGGGCTATCGCGTTGACGCCACACGATTCGAAGCCGTCGCGAACGGCCAAGCGTTCGACGGCGTCGAGGATTTTGGTTCGTGT